>JBOGHQ010000498.1:0-14976 GCA_050744785.1 Acidimicrobiales bacterium
GGCGACCGCTGGGCTGGCCGGGCGGGCACGGCTCGGCCTGGGCCCCCGCCGCCGCAGGGAGAAGGAGGATGGCGGCAGCCGTGGCCGCCAACGCGCTCACCAGCACGGTTCGGATCCTCAAGGATCTGGTCCTTTCTGGAGGGCGACCCGGCCCCACCGCCGGGTGGGGCACCACAAGCCAGGCATTCTTGTGGTCTTCCCCTGCCGAGTCAACGACGATCCCTAGGATCCCGGCAAACCTGTCGTTACCGTTGCCCAACCCGCGCGCGACGTGTTAGGACCGCGCCACCCAATCCAAGGAGCCGCCCGATGACGCCTGCCCGCGCCGCGACGACTCGCCCGCAGCGCCGCCGTGCCACCCGGCTGGCCGGCCTGCTCCTCACCACGCTCCTGGTCGCAGGGGGCGGCGCCGGCCGGCCGGCCGCCGCGGCCGAGCCCTACCCGCTCGGTCCCGGCTACTGGCTGTTCGCCCGGGACGGCGGGGTGTTCTCCTTCGGCGACGCCAGGTTCTTCGGCTCCACCGGCGCCCTGCGCCTCAACCAGCCCGTGGTGGGCGGCGCCGCCCTTCCCCACCTGGAGGGCTACTGGACGGTGGGCGCCGACGGCGGGATCTTCGCCTTCGGCGGGGCCGGGTTCTTCGGCTCCACCGGTGCCATCCGCCTCAACCGGCCCATGGTGGGCATGCTCCCCCACCCCTCCGGCCTGGGGTACCGGCTGGTGGCGTCGGACGGCGGCATCTTCTCGTTCGGCGTGGCCCGCTTCTTCGGCTCCACCGGGGCCCTCACCCTCAACCAACCCATCGTGGGCATGGCCGGCACGCCGTCGGGCAACGGCTACTGGCTGGTGGCCGCCGACGGCGG
This sequence comes from Acidimicrobiales bacterium, assembly GCA_050744785.1. Classification (GTDB taxonomy): domain Bacteria; phylum Actinomycetota; class Acidimicrobiia; order Acidimicrobiales; genus JBOGHQ01. Next base: position 861 of record JBOGHQ010000498.1, read on the forward strand.
GATCTTCGCCTTCGGCGACGCCCGCTTCTTCGGGTCCACCGGGAACCTGCGCCTGGCCCGACCGGTCGTGGGCATGGCCGCCACGCCCTCCGGCCAGGGCTACTGGCTGGTGGCGTCGGACGGCGGCGTGTTCGCCTTCGGCGACGCTCGGTTCCTCGGCTCCACCGGCGCCATCCGGCTGGCCCAGCCCATCGCCGGCATGACGGCCACCCCGACCGGCAACGGCTACCACCTGGTGGCCACCGACGGCGGGATCTTCTCCTTCGGCGACGCCCCGTTCCTGGGCTCCACCGGCGGAACCCGCCTGGCCCAGCCCATCCAGGCCATGGCCAACCGGCCGCTGCTGGCGGCGAAGGTCGACCCCTTCGACGCCGACCGGCCCGGCCGGTCCTCGGGGTGGGCCCAGGTGGGCCAGGACCTCCACCTCATCTTGAGCTGGGACGGCGCCGAGGTGCCGGCCGGGGCCCGCATCCTCGGCGTGGAGGGCCTCACCGTGGGCCAGCTGGGCGAGCTGCGCTTCGTGGTGGAGGCAACCGCGGCCTGCCCCGGCGCACCCCACCTGGTGCTGTACGTGGACACCAACGGCGACGGGGCCGGCGACACGACGCGCAGCTACGCCTGCACCCCGGGCGGGTTCCTCAAGACCTTCGACCCCGTGGGCGGCGCGCCCGGCGCCCCGCCGCTGCCCGCCGACGCCGGCGTGGTGGCCATGGACGTCGTGCTGGGCGCGAGCGGGACGGCCAACCTCGACCAGTTCAGCGTGGCCGGCATCACGGTCAACGACTTCCGCAGCTTCAACGCCCTCGGGCCCGTCCCGGGCTAAGCGGACCGGGGCGCCACCGCCGACCCGGTGGCCGAGCAGATCCAACTCCGGCAACACTTGGCAAAGAACGCCACTCCTGCCGCTCCGATGCCGGGAAACCGCCTCTATCTGCGGTGATACTCTAGGACCAGGTCCTCTAGGAGGCACCCAGGTGGAGTTGGAGTCAGTCGTGGGGGCGTTCCTGCACAACGCCGCGGCACGCAGCCTGGCCGCGGAACGGGCCGCGCCGGCGAGTCCCTCGGTGGACTACCGCACCGGGTTCTCGGCCGGGAAGGAGGCCGGTGAGCTGGGCGCGCTGGCCCTGATCCTGGCCGAACTCACTGGCGCCTCGGTGGAGTCGATCATCGAGGAAGCGCGTGCGGGAGCGGCAGTCGAGGCCGCTCTGCCCTTCGACCTGCGGGTCGAGATCCTCGAAGGCCCGGTCGGCAAGCCCCGCCTCGAGTCGCGGCAGCTGGACCACAGCGACGTTCTCGATGCTCCTCCCGACGAGGCGGAGTTCGTACCATGCCCGCGGTGCTGGCTTCCAGCCGAGGTGCTCCGGCCGGTACCGGGCGATGAACACCACCGGTCGCTGTGCCCTCGCGGTCACGAGAACACCTTGGTGCCGGCCGTGCTGGCTCACCTGCGGTCACTGATGTCGGAACGCGACGAGTCGGCTTCCTGACAGCGGCACCGCGGAAGCTGTTGGAGCCACCCGAGGGCTCCGACCTACACGCGAAATACACATAGTGACAGGCACCCCCGACCTGGTGTAGGAAAAAGCCCGGGAAGGGGTGCGCACTCTTCGGGGCGTGCAGACCTGACAGCAACGCCCTTCCCATCGGACGACGCCGACATTGGGGAGGATGGCTGTGGCCACCAGGACCAAGGCAGCGACGGAGACCGCGATCCATGTCCTGTGGATCAATGCCGGGTTGAGCTGCGACGGCGATTCGGTCGCCCTGACGGCAGCGACCCAGCCCAGCATCGAGGAGATCGCGCTGCAGGCGCTGCCCGGCCTGCCCAAGATCGTCGTGCACTGGCCGCTCATCGACTTCGAGTGCGGGCCAGTCGGGGGCGCCGACGACTTCATCGAGTGGTTCTTCAAGGCGGAGCGGGGCGAGTTGGACCCGTTCGTGCTCGTCGTGGAGGGCTCGATCCCGAACGAAGCCATCAAGCGGGAGGGCTACTGGTGCGGCTTCGGCAACGACCCGGCCACCGGGCAACCGATGACGACCAGCGAGTGGCTCGACCGACTGACGCCCAAGGCCCTGGCCGTGCTGGCCGTCGGTACGTGCGCCACCTACGGGGGGATCCACGCCATGGCCGGCAACCCGACGGGAGCCATGGGAGTGCCGGACTACCTGGGCTGGGACTGGAAGTCGCACGCGGGGATCCCGATCGTGTGCGTGCCCGGCTGCCCCATCCAGGGCGACAACCTCTCGGAGACGATCCTGTACCTGCTGTACATGGCGACCGGGCAGGCCCCGATGATCCCGCTCGACGAGGCGCTGCGGCCGACGTGGCTGTTCGGCGCCACCGTCCACGAGGGCTGCGACCGAGCCGGCTATTACGAACAGGGCGACTTCGCCACCGAGTACGGGTCACCGAAGTGCATCGTGAAGCTCGGCTGCTGGGGGCCGGTTGTCAAGTGCAACGTCCCCAAGCGGGGATGGATCAACGGCGTCGGTGGCTGCCCGAACGTGGGCGGGATCTGCATCGGTTGCACGATGCCGGGCTTCCCGGACAAGTTCATGCCGTTCATGGACGAGCCGCCGGGCGGGAAGGTGTCCACCGCCGCCAGTGGGCTCTACGGCTCTCTCATTCGCGGCCTGCGCGGGGTGACGGCGAAGACCGTCGACAAGGAGCCGCAGTGGCGTCAGAAGGGATCGAGGTTGCTCACCGGCTACCGGGAGTAGGCCGGGCGACATCACCGCAGCATGCGACACAGGGCCGGACGCGTCCGCGGCCGACCCGACGACCTGAGGAACGACAACGAAGGGGGATCGAGATGGCGACCAAGGCGCCGGCGCGCGGACGGAAGGACGCGAACGGGCTGGTGGAGATGGCCTGGGACCCGATCACGAGGATCGTCGGCAGCCTCGGGATCTACACGAAGATCGACTTCGGCCAAGGCAAGGTGGCCGAGTGCCACAGCACGTCGTCGATCTTTCGGGGCTACAGCATCTTCATGAAGGGCAAGGACCCCCGCGACGCCCACTTCATCACCAGCCGCATCTGCGGCATCTGCGGGGACAACCATGCCACCTGCTCGTGTTACGCCCAAACATGGCCTATGGCGTGCGACCACCTCACCTGGGCGAATGGATCGTGAACCTCGGCGAGGCGGCCGAGTACATGTTCGACCACAACATCTTCCAGGAGAACCTGGTCGGTGTGGACTTCTGCGAGAAGATGGTCGCCGAGACCAACCCCGGCGTCCTCCAGTTGGCCAACGCCACCGAGGCCCCCAATGCCGACGCCCACGGCTACCGGACCATCGGCGACATCATGCGGTCGCTCAACCCGTTCTCGGGCGAGTTCTACCGCGAGGCGCTCCAGGTGAGCCGCTACACCCGGGAGATGTTCTGCCTGATGGAGGGCCGCCACGTGCACCCCTCCACGCTGTACCCGGGCGGGGTGGGCACGACGGCCACCGTCCAGCTCTTCACCGACTACCTCACCAGGCTGATGCGCTACGTCGAGTTCATGAAGCGCGTCGTGCCGATGCACGACGACCTGTTCGACTTCATCTACGAGGCCATGCCGGGGTACGAGGAGGTCGGACGGAGGCGCATCCTGCTCAACTGCTGGGGCAGCTTCCAGGACCCCGACTACTGCAACTTCCAGTACCAGGACATGTCGGATTGGGGCCGGAGGATGTTCGTGACCCCGGGTGTCGTCGTGGACGGCAAGCTGGTCACCAACGACCTGGTCGACATCAACCTCGGCATCCGGATCCTCCTCGGCAGCTCGTACTACGAGGACTGGGGCGACAAGCCGATGTTCGTCGACAAGGACCCGCTCGGGAACCCCATCGACCGGCGCCACCCCTGGAACCAGCACACCATCCCGGTGCCCCAGAAGCGAGACTTCGACGACAAGTACAGCTGGGTCATGTCGCCGCGGTGGTTCGACGGCAAGAACCACCTGGCCCTGGACACCGGGGGCGGCCCGATCGCCCGCCTGTGGTCCACCGCCCTCTCCGGGCTGGTGGACATCGGCTACGTGAAGGCCACCGGCAAGAGCGTGAGGATCAACCTGCCCCGGACGGCGCTCAAGCCGGAGGTGAGCTTCGAGTGGAAGATCCCCAAGTGGAGCAACACCATCGAGCGCAACCGGGCACGGACCTACTTCCAGGCCTACGCAGCTGCGTGCGCGCTGCACTTCACGGAGAAGGCGCTGGCCGAGATCCGGGCCGGCAACACCAGGACGTGGGAGCCCTTCACCGTTCCTGACGAGGCCATCGGCGGCGGCTTCACCGAGGCCGTGCGCGGGGTGCTCTCCCATCACATGGTGATCAAGGAGGGGAAGATCGCGAACTACCACCCGTACCCGCCCACGCCGTGGAACGCCAACCCGCGCGACGAGTACGGGACGCCCGGTCCGTACGAGGACGCGGTGACCGACTGCCCGATCTTCGAGGAGAACTCCCTGGAGAACTTCAAGGGCATCGACATCATGCGGACGGTGCGCAGCTTCGACCCGTGCCTGCCGTGCGGGGTGCACATGTACCTGGGCAAGGGCAAGGTGCTGAAGAAGGTGCACTCCCCGACCGGGCTCAACACGTCGCTGGAACACTGAGCCGCGGCGCCGTCGGGTGATGGAATCTGGCACCGACCTTCGCGCCGTGGGCGACCGCCTCCAGCCGTTGCTGGAAGAGCTGCGCTCGAGTGCGGATCCGGAACTTTGGGTGATGGTCGAGGAGGCGCTGGCGCTGGTCACTGCCCTGTACGGCGGCGGGCTGAAGCGGGTCATGGACCTGGTGCAGTCGGCACCGCCGCACGCCGGCGGGCGCCTCCTCGACCAGCTCATCGACGACGACCTGGTCGCGAGCCTCCTGGTCCTCCACGACCTGCACCCCCTCGACATGGCCGCACGGGTGCGGCGGGCGCTCGACGGGGTTCGGCCCTATCTGGGGTCGCACGGCGGCGACGTCGAGGTGCTCGCCGTCGACGAGGGGGTCGTGCGCCTGCGGATGCTCGGCAGCTGCGACGGCTGCCCGTCGTCGGCGGTGACGCTCGAGCTGGCGGTCGAGCACGCCATCAGGGAGGCGGTTCCCGAGGTCGACCGCATCGAGGTCGAGGGACTGGGCCCTTCAGCGCCGGCCGCCCGTGAACCAGTCGCCGCCCCTGTCGTGTTCCGTCAGCGGGAGCCGGCGTGAACGACGCGCTGGCCGAGCCGGCTGCGCCGGGCCCCATGGGCGTCCTCCGGCGCCTGCAGCAGGCCCGGCCCAAGCCACGGCCCGGGGAGCGCTGCGAGCTGTGTACGGCCGAGCTGGCCGAAGAGCACCCTCACCTTGTCCGTCTGGACACCCGGAGCCTGCTGTGCGCCTGCCGGCCCTGCTACCTGCTTTTCACTGCCGAGGGGTCGGGAGGCGGCCGCTACCGGGCCGTCCCGGGGCGCTACCTCGCTCTGGCCGGCTTCGCCCTCTCCGGCCCGGCCTGGGACGACCTGCAGATCCCGGTGGGGGTGGCGTTCTTCTTCCACAACTCGGAAGAAGGCCGGGTGGTCGCCTTCTACCCGAGTCCAGCCGGCGCCACGGAGTCCCTCCTGAAGCTCGACGCGTGGGAGCACCTGGTCGCGGCCAACCCTTCGATCCCGGCCATGGAGCCAGACGTCGAGGCGCTGCTCATCAGGATCGGCGGCGCCGGCCCGGGTGGCCTGGCCGGCGCCCCGGGCGGCGCCCGGGCCCCAGAGTGCTTCGTGGTGCCGATCGACGCCTGCTACGAGCTGGTCGGTCAGATCCGGCTGGTGTGGCGCGGCTTCGACGGTGGCCAGGAGGCGCGTGCGACGATCGACGAGTTCTTCGACCGAATCCGGCGGCGGGCCCGGCCGGTGGTCGCCCCGGCGGCACGAACGGTGCCGGAGTGACCGAGCTGAGGTTCAGCGTCCTGGGGGCCCGACCCGAGCCGTACGCGGCCGAGCCGACCCTGATGTTCAGGTTGGCCGCTGAGGAACTTGCCGGCAAGACAGTGCACACCGTGGCCCTCCGCTGCCAGCTGCGGATCGAGCCCCAGCGGCGTCGCTACGCCCCCGACGAGGAGGAGCGGCTGCTCGACCTCTTCGGAGAGACGCCCAGGTGGGGCGACTCCCTCCGCCCGTTCCTCTGGACCCACGCCTCGGCCATGCTGCCTGGCTTCACCGATCGCACCGAGGTGGACCTCCCGGTCACGTGCACGTACGACTTTGACGTGGCGGCGGCCAAGTACCTCCACTCCTTGGGCGACGGCGACGTTCCCCTCCTGCTCCTCTTCAGCGGCACCGTCTTCTTCAAGGGTGGCGCCGGCCTGAACGCCGAGCCGGTGCCCTGGCACACCGAGGCCTCCTACCGGCTGCCGGCGTCGGTGTGGCGCGAGGTCATGGACCTCTACTTCCCCAACAGCGGGTGGCTGCGGCTGCAGTGCGACACCCTCGACCGCCTGCAGCGCTACAAGTCGACCCGAGCGCTCCCGACCTGGGAGCAGGCGATCGAGTCGCTGCTCAAGGAAGCGGGAGCGGGCGACTCGTGATAGGGCGCTCGCCCGCCGCCGTCGACCAGGCCCGCCGGGTGGCCGACACCGTGTTGTACGAGGGCTACGTGCTGTACCCGTACCGGGCGTCGGCCCGGAAGAACCAGCTCCGCTGGCAGTTCGGTGTGCTGGCGCCTCGGCCGTTCTCGGAAGCCGGCGGGTCGGAGCCGTTCTCATCGCAGACCGAGTGCATCCTCGCGTCGAGCGCCGACGCCGAGTTGGACGTGACGGTGCGGTTCCTGCTCGTGCAGGCCCGAACCGTGGAGCAGGCGGCCGGCGGTGGGACCTTCCAACCGGTCCCGTCGCTGGATGTCGGAGGTCGCTTCCTCGCCGCATGGGACGAGGCAGTCGAGGAGGAAGTGACCCTCACCCACCTGCAGGTCGCCGACCTGGTGGCGGCCAGTCGCGAGCTCGTCATCCACCGGCCCGGCTCCGCTGAGACCGAGACCGTCACCGGTCCCGCGGGGAACACCGCTGGTCGCATCGTCAGGCGGCGGTGGCCCGTGACCGGTCGGCTGCGGGTGAGAGCCGACCAAGCCGGCGACGGGTTGGTGCGGGTGCACGCCCGGGTCGAGAACCTCACCGCATGGGGTGAGCCCGGTGCGTCCCGAGACGACGTCGTCCGGCACTCGATGGCCAGCGTGCACCTGATCCTGGTCGCCCGCGGCGGTGGCTTCGTGTCGATGGTCGATCCGCCAGACGGTGCCCGCGCCGCCGTCGCCGCCTGCCGCAACGAGGGCACCTGGCCCGTGCTGATCGGGGACGTGGACCGGCACGACACCGTGCTGTCGTCGCCCATCACCTTGTACGACTTTCCCGAGGTGGCGCCGGAGAGCGAGGGCGACTTCTGCGACTCGACCGAGATCGACGAGATGCTGGCGCTGAGGGTCATGACCCTGACCGAGGAGGAGAAGCGCCAGGCACGGGGGACTGATGCTCGGTCGGCCGAGATCGTCGACCGGTGCGACTCGATGCCCGCCGAGATCCTCGAGCGGCTGCACGGGGCCGTGCGCTCGCTGCGGGCCGCCACTTCGACCGTCGAGCCGCCCTTGGCGACCGGAGACCCGGCATGAGCGCCGGTGAGACGCCGTTCGGCACCGCCGTGCCGTGGTGGGACCCGGGCGTGGACGCGTCGGTGGACCCGGAGGCGGACACCGTGTTCCTCGGCCCGGTCGAGGTGGGCAAAGGCGCACGGGTGCGGTTGCGGCCGAGCCAGCGGGCCGATGCCCAGGACATCTTCCTGGACGGCGCCACCGCCGTGGTCCAGGGCGTCTTCCACGACGTCGACGGCGACGTGCATGTCGCCGTCGCCCTGGAGGACGACCCAGCCACCGAGCTGCTCGACTGGCATGGGCGCTACCGGTACTTCCGTCCCGAGGAGCTCGATCCTCTGGAGGCCACGTGAGCGGCGCGGCGAGCGTCCTGGTGGCCGGCATCGGCAACATCTTCTTCGCCGACGACGGCTTCGGCGTCGCGGTCGCCCAGCGCCTGCTGGCCCAGCCGCCGATGCCGGGCGTGAAGGTGGAGGACTTCGGCATCAGGGGCGTGCACCTCGCCTACGAGATGCTGGAGGGCTACGACCTGGTGGTGATGGTCGACGCCCTCCCGGCCGGCGAAGCGCCGGGCACCGTGTCGGTGATCGAAGCCGACCAGGCCGCGGCCCAGGGCCTGCCCGTCGACGCCCACACCATGAACCCGATGGCGGTGCTCTCCATGCTCGCCGATCTGGGCGGCACGGCCGGTCGGGTCCTGGTCGTCGGCTGCGAGCCGGCCGAGATCGAGGAGCGCATCGGGCTGTCGGCGGTGGTAGCTGGTGTGGTCGACGAGACGGCCCGCCTCGTCACCGAGCTTGTCGGAACCGAGACGGCGGTCCCCGCCGGAAAGGAGCACTGAGGCTGATGATCAGACGCCTCTTCGCACCGTTGTTGCTGGCCCTGCTCTCCGCCTTCGTGGTGAAGTCGCTGCCCGACCTGGCCCGCTACCTCAAGATGCGGGACATGTGAGATGCAGGCCGTCGGAGTGGTCGCATCGGTCGTTGTCCTCGTCGTGGTGGCGGCCGTTGTCGTCGTGGCCGCCCGGTCGGTCCCGGACCTGGCTCGGTACCGGCGAATCAGGAAGATGTGACGATGCACGAGCTGGGGCTGTGCGAGGCGATCCTCGGCGCCGTCGAGAAGCGGGCCGGCGACCGGCCCGTGGCTCGGGTGCGTGTGCGCGTTGGTCGCCTCCACCACGTCCACCCCGAGGCGTTCGAGCAGTCGTTCGCCATCGCGGCCATGGGGAGCGTGGCCGACGAGGCGGCCGCGGAGCTCGTCCTCTTGCCCGTACGCGGCACCTGCGAGGCATGCGGCGAGGAGTTCGAGGCAGAAGAGCCCGTGCCGGCCTGCCCGGCGTGCGGCGGGTTGGAGCTCGACATCACCGGCGGTGACGAACTGGTCCTCGAATCAATCGAGTACCGGCCCTGAGGGAGGAGCCGCCGCATGTGCCTGGGCATCCCCGGACAGGTGGTCGACCTGGTCGCCGACAACGCCGACCTGGCCATGGTCGACGTCTCGGGTGTGACGCGCCGAATCAACGTGGCCCTCCTCGCCGACGAGGGGGGCATCGAACCGGGCGGCTGGGTCCTCATCCACGTCGGCTTCGCCATCACCAAGCTGACACCGGAGGAGGCCCGGCTGGCTCAGGCATCGCTGCAGATGATGGCCGAGGGCACGGTCGAGCAGATCGAGGCCGAGCTCCCGAGCCGTAGAGAGGTTCCTGTACGTCAACAGAGCAAGGAGGTCGTGGGATGGGGGTCGTGATCGGCTTCGCCGTCGGCTACGTCTTCGGCACCAGGGCAGGAAGGGAGGGCTACGCCGAACTGCGCGACGCGGTGGCGACCATCGCCGACTCGCGGGACGTGCGAGAAGCCGTCGGAGCGGCCATATCGGTGGTCGGGAGCATCGTGAAGGCAGGGAAGGGTGCCATCGGCGACGAGTCGCCCACCTCCCCGCTGCGCAGCATCGCCTGAGAGTTCGGCGCCGTCGGGGAGATCCACGGCCCGCCCGCGCCCATCACGAAAGGAGCACCCTCGCATGCTGTGGTGGATCGCCAACATCGTGCTGCTCGCCGTCGTGGCTCCCGTGGTGGTGCGGCTGGCTCACGGCGTCTATCGAAGGACGGCCCGGATCGCCGACCTGACCGCCCGTATCGGCACCGGCGGCCTCGCCGTCCACGCGGAACTGAAGGCAGCGCCCGAGCTGCTCGCCACTCGTGACCTGGTCCGCACCGCTCGGGGGCAGGTGAACCGCTACGGCGGTGCCCTGCAGCGGGCGCTGAGCATCGACGACAGGAGCAGCTGATGGCCATGGAGTCCACTGTGATGCTGGTGGCGGTCGGCGTGATCGTGGCCGCCATCGCCGTCTACCTCATCGCCATCGTCGCACAGCTGCGCCGCACGAGCCGCGCCCTCCGGGGCGTCCGGGACGGGGTGCTGGCTATCCACGCCCAGACCGAGCCCATCGAGGCGGTGCTGGGCGAGATCGCCACTGACACCGGCGGCATGGCCGAGGCGTTGACCACCCTGGTGGCCTCGGCCACAGGGGCCTCCGAGGCGCCCACCGTGGCGATGAGCGCGGCCGTCGCCCGGGCCCGCCGCGGCGATGGTGCAACGCAGGCCGTGCCGGCGCCTCTGCCGGCGTCGATGCCCGAGGCGGTAGCGCGGGCCCGGTCGACTCCGGTGGGCGCGGTCGCTCCTGCGGTGCGGGAGGTCGAGGAGCCGGCGGCGACAGTCGCACGCCCGGCTCGCGCCGCGCCGCACCGGAGCGCTGAAGGGCTGGCACGGGACGGCCGGCGGCGGCGGCCGTCGGGTGGCGGGCAGGAGCCGGCCAGCCGGAGCGCCGCTCCGGCGGCGAGGGCCCGACCGAAACCGACGTCCCCGATCGACCTGACCGATGCCGGTGAGGAATCGCCACGCCCGGTGTCGATGTCGCAGGCGGTGGCCCGGGCCAGAGAGGCGGTGGCGAAATGACAGGTCCCGATCAAGCGCCGAGCGGCCGGAAGGGAGGACACCCATGCTGACCGGGTGGTACGTGGGGTACGTGATCGCGGCGGTCGTCATCGCCGCGGTGGTGGTGCTGGTGGCCATGCTCCTCGGGCTGGCCCGCACGATCACCGTCCAGGCGTACGGCATCGCCGATGCCCTGCACCGGGTCAGGAAGACGACCGCGCCGCTCCCGCTCGTCGCCGCCGTGAACGACGATCTCGGAGTCATCGTCAACCGGGCCGTCGAGGCCCGCGCCGTCGTGGAGTCCGGGGCATGACCGCCGCCCTCTCTTCGGACCAGGTGACGTTCTGGTGGATCACCCTCGGCCTGGGGCTGGTCGTGAACGTCGTGGTCGCAGTTCTCCTGATGCTCCTCACGTCGCTGGTCCGTGACGTCGACCGGGCTGTGGCCGAGGTCTGGGACGAGGCGGCCGGCGTGGCCACGCAGACGGCCACCACGTGGATGCTGGCGACGACTGCCTCGCTCGCCACCGACCTCAGGGACGAGACGAGGAAGCACGCCGAACTGCTCGCCGGGGCGGGCCAGCCAGCTGCGATGGGGAGGACGACATGACCCTGCGGATCGTGCTCTCGGTGGCCGAGGTCGCCCTGTTCGTCCTGGTGCTGGCCTTCTTCCTCACCCGCATTCGCCAGCTCCTCGACAGGATCATCGCCAACCTCGAGCGCATCGCGGATGGCGTGGACGCCGTCCAGGGCCACTGCGCCCTGGTTGGGCCGGGTGTGGTCCAGGTGAACACCCTGCTGAACGAGGCCGCTGGCAACCTCAACCGAGCCGCCCGCGCCGCGGAACTGCTCGCCCCGTGACCCACCCTTTGCGCTAGGCGCAGCCTAGGCGGGGCTAACCGCTCAGGGCGCGCCGGGCCTGGACCGCGCCCGGGGTTTTGTCTATAATCCCTTCTTCGTCATATTTCGCGGGACCGCCTGGGAGGGGATGCGGCATGGTGGCTCACAGCCTCGACATGGAGCCGGTCACCGCCGAGGGGCCTCCAGAGCAGGTGATCGCCCAGGCGCGGGCGGCGACGGCGCCCCGGCCGGCCGGCCGCCCCAGCCGGTGGACCGGCGCCGTGCCCGCGGTGGTGCTGGCCGCCTGCCTCGCCGCCACGACCGCCACGTGGGCCGTCACGGCCGGCGTGGTGAAGGACCAGGAGGACCGGCTCCTGCGCCAGCGGGCCGACGGAGTAGGGGCCATCCTCTCCAACTCGCTGGGGGGGATCGTCCCCTCGCTCCAGGTGCTGGCCGCCCTCGGCACGTCGGGCGATCCGGCCGCCTCCCGCCTGTTCAGCGAGAGCGCCCGGCCCCTGCTGGACCAGGACCAGGGCACGGTGGCGGTGGGGGCGGCCGTGGCCGGGCCCGATGGCTTGGCCGTCACCAACGGGGTGGGCGCGGGGCCGCCGCCCGGCCAGCAGCTGGATCCGGAGCGGGCCGCCGTCCTCCGGCGGGCCCTGGCCGAGAAGCAGCCGGTGTCCGGCCTGCTCCCCGAAGAGCACGGCAAGCGCCTGATCCTGGCCGCCTCCTCACCAAGCGCCGGAGGCGTGGCCTACCTGGAATCCCTCCTTCCCGACGGGCCGCTGCCCTCCACGGCCGACTCCCCCTTCCGGGAGCTGCGCGTCGCCTTGTACGTGGGGAGCCGGCCCGACCCCTCCCGGCTCCTCCTCACCACCGAGGCCGAGCTGCCCCTCGAGGGGCGGGTGGAGCACGTGCCCCTGGAGGTCGGAGCGGACCGGTGGCTGCTGGCCGTGTCGGCTCGCGAGCCGCTCACCGGGTCCTTCGCCCACGACGTGCCCAAGGTGCTCCTCGCCGGCGGCCTCCTGCTGTCCGTGCTGGCCGCCGCCGTGGCCCGCATGCTCGTCCGGCGGCGCCAGTTCGCCCTCGCCCTGGTCAACAAGCGCACCCATGAGCTGGCCTCCACCCGTGCCGCTCTCGACCGCATGCTCACCGCCGGGCCGATGATCGTCATCCGGGCCGACGGGCAGCGGGGCGAGGCCGCCTACGTCAGCCCGAACATCGAGCGGCTGTGCGGTGTCACGCCGGCCGAGACGGCCGCGCCCGGCTTCCTGTTCGACCGGGTCCACGTCAACGACCGAGACGACGTCAGGGCCGTGCTGCGCAGCGTGGCCGACGGCACGTCGGCACAGCAGACCCTCGAGTACCGGTTCCGGCACGGCGACGGGTCCCACCGGTGGACAGCCGGCGTGTTCGTCGCCGGTGAGGAGGGGGCCGGCGAGTCACGGGACGTCCTGGTGTACGCCCTCGACGTGCACGACCGGCGGCGGGCCGACCAGGAGCGGCAGGACGCGCAGGCCGCCGCCGAGGCGGCAAACGTGGCCAAGAGCCAGTTCCTGTCCCGGATGAGCCACGAGCTGCGCACACCGCTCAACGCCGTGCTGGGCTTCGGCCAGCTGCTCCAGCTCCAGGGCCTCACCGACGAGCAGCAGGAGTTCGTCGACTACATCATCAAGGGCGGCCGCCACCTCCTGGACCTCATCAACGAGGTGCTCGACATCTCCCGCATCGAGGCCGGCGAGCTGGCCCTGTCCCCGGAGCCGGTGCTGTCCGCCCGCCTGATCGGGGACGCCGTCGACCTCATCCGGCCCCTGGCCGACCAGCGCGGCATCCAGGTGGCGGTCGACCGGTCGGGGGCCTGCGACTGCTACGTCTTCGCCGACGCCCAGCGGGCCAAGCAGATCCTGCTCAACCTGCTGTCCAACGCCGTCAAGTACAACCGGCCGGGCGGCAGCGTGGCCGTCTCCTGCGTCCAGGCCTCGGCCACCCGAGTGGTCGTCAAGGTGACCGACACCGGGCCCGGCATCCCCGCCGAGCAGCTGGAGCTGCTCTTCACCGCCTTCGAACGGCTGGGTGCCGAGCACACCGACGTCGAGGGCACCGGCATCGGCCTGGCCCTCTCCAAGCGGCTGGCCGAGGCCATGGACGGCCGCCTGTCGGCCACCAGCGCCCTGGGCCACGGCAGCACCTTCTCGGTCGAGCTGCCACGGGTCGAGGGGCCGGTCGAGCGCTACGAGCGGCTCAACCGCCCCGAGGAGCCGGTTCCGCCACCGGCCGGGCGGCGCCGCAAGGTGCTCCACATCGAGGACAACCTGGCCAACCTCAACTTGATGGAGCGCATCCTGGCCCAGCGCGGCGACGTGGAGGTGGTGGCGGCCATGCAGGGCTCACTGGGCCTAGAGCTGGCCCGCGAGCACCAGCCGGTGATGATCCTGCTCGACCTACACCTGCCCGACATGGGCGGCGAGCACGTCCTCCAGCGGTTGCGGGACGACCCCGACACGGCGTCCATCCCGGTGGTGATGGTCAGCGCCGACGCCACCACCGGCCAGGTCCAGCGCCTTCTCGCCGCCGGCGCCAGCGCCTACGTCACCAAGCCGGTCGACGTGCCCGCCCTCCTGCGGGCCCTCGACCTGGCCATGGCGAAATCAGGCATTCGCTAGCGCCATCCGGAGGTCGAGTCGCGCACCGGCGGCCGCCGACGCCGCCGCAGGCGGCTTCATCCGGCTGCCGGCACGGGGGGTGCGGGGGATCCCCC
>JBOGHQ010000499.1:0-2856 GCA_050744785.1 Acidimicrobiales bacterium
CCTTGATCGTGGTCTCCGTCTGGTTGAGCGAGATGCGCAGGCCGTCGTCGGCGGTGATGGTGGCCACGCCCGACTTGCCGTCGTCGTCGAAGAACACCAGGCGGTGGCCCTTCTTGGACACGAACCCCCGGCGCTTCACGGCGCCGTGGTCGAACAGCTTCGAGCCCAGGTTGGGCGTATCCACGCCGTTCCACAGGCTGCCGATGACGTAGGGCCGGCGGACGTCGCCGTGCTCGAAGGCCACCAGCACCTCGTCGTCCACCTCCGGGAGCCAGACCGCCCCCCGCTGCTTGCCGGCCCCGAGCTGCACGACGCGGGCCCACCACGACTCGTAGGTGTCGGACAGCCACGGCATGGCCAGCTTCACCCGGCCCAGCTGCTCGGGGTCGTCGAGGTCGGTGACCTGGGCGATCACCACGCCGTACATGGGCGGGCCGCCCGCGCTGCCGGCGCCCTTGGTGGCGCCGAGGGAGGCCAGGCCCAGCAGCGAGCGCTCGTTGCGGCCGCTCACCTGGAACTGCGTCCGGTACCCGCCCGGGTTGTAGCAGTGGCGCGACGAGGTGATGGTGTACCTGCCGTCGTAGGGCCATCCGGCCAGCGACACGCTCACCGCCGTGCCGGCCCGGAGCTTGGGGTTGCCCTGGGCGATGCCGTCGGCCTCGCAGTGGACGCTGCCGATCTGCTCGATGAGGGCGGCCGCCGCCGCGTCGGCCTCGGCCTGGGTGGCCAGCGGCAGGTCGACGCAGACGTAGGTGGGGTCGCCGAAGGCGCGGGCCAGCTCGGCCGGCCCCAGGGCCACTGACGCGCTGGTGGTGGAGGCGGTGGCCGAGCCCACCACCTTCTGCTTGGTGATGGGGTCCCAGCCCCGCACCTGGGCCTCCTTCACCTGCTCCCCGGCCGTGACCCGGGGCCGGAACCACTCCAGGTTCGATCCCAGCACCAGCTGGGTGGCCTCGGCCGGTTCCACCCCCGACTCGCCCGGCCCCCCTGCCGCCTCGGCCGGCCGGCGCCACTCGAACTTGCCGAGGACCACGGCCACCTCGTAGCCGATCTCCCGGGCCCTGGCCTTGAGGAACTCCCAGTCGTTCACGTTCACCTGGGACACGTGCTCGTAGGTGGTGGAGGTGGCGTCCACCTGGCCCACCTCCAGCCCGGCCGCCTCGGCGATCTGGGTGGCCAGGTCGGCGTCGGTGACGTCGTTGAACGTCTGGGTCTTGCGGCCCCGGCACAGGCGGTGGGACAGGTCGTAGCCCCGCACCAGGGCATGGGTGCCGGTCTTGTCGTACTCGGCCTCGAGGGCGGTGACCTCGCCCACGATGAGGGGGTCCTGGCGGCCGTCGCCGACGGGCGTGGCCGACACCGTGACCCGGCTCCCGATGCGCACCGGCAGCTGGCCGAACACGTCCTTGCCGTCGTCGCGGAGGCGGAGCAGGAACATGTCCGGCAGGTGGAGGTGGTCGTCCACCACGACCTCCTCGAGGGCCGGCTCCACGCTGGCCGGCACGGGGCTGCCGTCGATCTCGATCACCGGCTTGGCGCCGAACTGCTGGGTGTCGGGCACGCTCGCTGCCTCCCCTACGCCAACCGGGCCGCTTCGGTGGCGGGCGGGACGAACAGCTGGGTCCCGGGCCGCACCCGCATCGGGTCGTCGATGCCGTTGACCTCGGCCAGGGCCCGCCAGTACTGGGGCCGGCGGTACTCGCGGTAGGCGACCGACTGCAGGGAGTCGCCGGCCGTCATCTGGTAGGTGCGCCGGCCCGGGACGCCGCCCGAGGAGGGGTTCTGGGCGGCCGGGTTCTGGGGCAGCTCCTCCAGGGTGACCTTCACGGTGGCCCGCACCGGGTGGCCCTGCGGGTCGAACAGCGTGTACTTGGCCTGGACCTGCTTGACGTAGACCTCGAAGTAGGAGGTCGCGCCCCAGTGCAGCACGACGATGGGCGGTTGGGGCTTGTTGTTGCTCAGCGACTCGTCGGTGGGGCAGGTCCAGCTGAAGAGCTTCTCGACCGCGGCCGACACGTCCCCGCTGCCGTCGTTCCATCCGTCGAAGAGCAACTCCATGGCCAGGGTCCGGGCGTTGGTGCCGATGAACTCCTTCGGCGGCGCCTTCTTGGCGCCCTTGTTCTTGGAGTCCTTCCACTGCGACGACTTGGCCAGGTCCACCTCGCTCGGGTTGAAGGAGAACTCCAGCCGGTCGCCGGACCCCTGGACGGCCAGGTAGGCCTTGTCGAGGGGCACCGCTCAGCCCCCCTCGTGGGTGAAGCCGTGGTGGACCAGTTCGAGGGTCTCCTTGGCCACGCCCTCGTCGGTGGACGACAGGGTCGGCCCGCTGTACTTGGCCGGCCACACGCCCACCAGGCTCCAGCCGGCGATCTTCTTCTTGTTGCCGTCGTAGACGGTGATCGACGCCGTCTTGCGGCTCACCGAGTCGGCCAGGCCGCTGAACCAGGCGGCCAGCTTGCCGGAGTCGGCGTCGATGGGCCGGGTGAGCTTGAGGTTGGTGTGCTTGCGCCGGCCGGGCAGGCGGTGCACGAAGCCGTTGTTGCCGCCCTCCGGGTACTCGAGGATCTCGTACTCGCCCTCCAGCCCCTCGCACTGTGTGAAGGCGCCCAGGGCCACCCCGTCGACCTTCACCTCGTAGCGGATG
Source organism: Acidimicrobiales bacterium (assembly GCA_050744785.1). GTDB lineage: Bacteria > Actinomycetota > Acidimicrobiia > Acidimicrobiales > JBOGHQ01. Next base: position 2,645 of record JBOGHQ010000499.1, read on the forward strand.
GCCAGGGCTGGGTCCTTCGACGCGGCCATGGTCCTACCTCCGGTCCAGCAGCAGCCCGGCCCGCTCCCGCTCGATCAGCAGGTCGCGGCGGATGCGGTCCAGGAGGGGCCGGTAGAGCCTGTTGACGACCTCGTCCACGTCCTCGCCCTCGGGGGCGGCCGCGCCGCCTGCCCCGCCGGCGCCGCCGCGGTCGGGGGCTGGGGCCGCGGTGG
>JBOGHQ010000500.1:0-8541 GCA_050744785.1 Acidimicrobiales bacterium
CGCCTGGCCAGGGCGCTCAGGCCCACGGTGTCCAGCAGGGAGGCGACCCGTTCCGCCCCGGCGCCGCGGCCGGCGCGGCCGGCGCCCGGCCCGTGGCCCGAGCCGGCACGATCAGCTTGCGACCGGCCTGGATCCGGTGGATGTCGGTGATCCCGTTGGCCTCGGCCAGGCTGCCCACACTGACGCCGAGGGAGGCGGCCACGCCGGAGAGGGTTTCGCCGGCCACCACGGTACGGGTGCCCGCCGTGGCGGGGGCTGCGGTCACCCACGACAGGGCCGGGCCCAGCAGGGCGCCGACCAGCAGGGCGCCGGCCACCCGGGTGGGCACTGCCACTAGCACCACGCCTCGAGGGTCGGGAAGGGGTTGACCGGCGCCCCCCCGCCCGGCTTGATCTCGAAGTGGAGGTGGGGCGTGGTGCCCTTCGCGTTGCCGGTGCTCCCCACCGTGCCGATCTGGGCTCCCCGCTCCACCCGGCCGGCCCGCCCCACGGCATCGAGGTGGGCCCCGTAGTAGGTGTTGACGTCGTCGCCGCGCAGGTAGAAGGCCTTGCCGGCCCGCCGCCCGGTGAGGGTCTCCAGCCTCCCGCCCACAGGGGCCACCACCGGCGTCCCCCGATGGGCGAACAGATCGACGCCCTCGTGGCGCCGGTAGCCGGGGCGGGGCTGGCCCCAGCTGTCGGAGAACTGGTGGGCGCCCTTCACGGGGCAGAGCCAGGCCGGTCCTGGCATCTGGAGCTTGGCCCCCTGCCTGATGAGGTTGGGGTCCTTCAGCCCGTTCAGCTTGACCAGCTCGGCCACGGTGGCGCCGTACGCCCTGGCGATCGAACCCAGCGTCTGGCCGGGCGCCACGGTGTGGGCCCCCCCGCCGCCCAGGACCACCAGCGGCGACCGCAGCGGTGGAAGAGGTGGCGCCGCGGCCGGCGCCGGCTCGCCCACCGGCGGGATGGTGAGCACCTGCCCGGCCTGCACCAGGTTGGGATCGCCGATCCCGTTCGCCGTGGCGATGGCGTCCACGGCCACTCCCGTGCGCCGGGCGACCCGGGCCAGGTTGTCGCCCTCGCGCACCGTGTAGGTCGACGGGGCCGGGCGGGCCACCGGCGTGGGCTGGCCCTCGTCGGGGATGGTGAGCACCCGGCCGATCTGGATCAGGTTCGGGTCCTTGATGCCATTAGCCCTGGCCAGGGCGTCCACCGCCACGCCGGCGCGCCTGGCCACCCGGCCAAGGGTGTCGCCCTCCTGCACCTCGTGGCGCTCCTGCGAACGCGCTGGGGTCACGTGCGCCTGCCCCGCCAAGGACACCAGAACCAGCCCGCCCAGGGCGCGAACCCGGCGCACACGACCTCCTCCGCGCTGCTGTGTCCTGGTACGCTACTCCTACCCCATCAGCCACATCAACCCCTCGTACAACATTGTCAACAGAGTGGCGGCACGGGTGTTCAACGCGGCCCAGCGCGGCCGTGGAGGTTCCCGCCCGTCAGGAACGAGTGGCCCGGCGGGCCTCGGCCCGCCGCTCGGCCTCGAGGCGCTCGAGGTCGTAGGTGCCGTGGTCGACGAACGACATCAGCTCGGCCACAACCCGGTGGCCGGCCTGCTCGGCGATCAGGCGGTGCATCTCCTGGCACACCCGCCGGTACTCCGGATGGCCCTGGGGCCCCGTGCGCAGCTCCAGCATGTGCAGGGCGGCCCGGGCGTTGAGCTGCATGGCGTAGCGGATCCGGTAGGCCAGCGACACCGCGTAGGGCGCCTGGGCCGGGAACCGTTCGACCATGGCGTCGTAGAGCTGGGCCGAGCGGTCCATGGCATCGTCGAACGCCTCCTGCCGGCCCGCCTCCTCCACCGCCTCGGGCCGGACGAAGCCGTGCCGGGGCGAGAGCTCCTGCCAGTCGATGGTGAGCATGCGGTGGCGCTGGAGGTCGCGGAAGGCCCCGTAGTCGGAGAGCACGTCGAAGCGGTAGCCCACCCGCTCCAGCGCCCGGCCCGGCTTCTGGCGCCGGTTGGCCCGGTGGCCGGCGTAGGCCCGCACCACGGCCAGCTTGTCCTCCGCGCCCATGGTCCGCACCCGGGCCAGCACCTGGTCCTCGGCCAGGCGGGTGTAGGGGTACAGCATGGCCGCCACCAGCTTGTCCTCGGCGTCGGGGTCGAACTCCACCAGGGTGACCATGGGTCGGGGCTCGGGCGCCTCGGTGCCCAGCAGGCGCCCGGCCACCTCCTCCATGGCGGTGCGGTTCGTCCGCAGGTAGTCGGACCAGGCCTCGCCCCGCGCCGGCATGTCGACCCGCTTCAGGAACGACGGGATCACCTTGCGCAGCTCGGTGAGCATCAGGGCCGCGTAGGAGCGGGCCTCGGGCAGGCCTGAGGCCCGCATCCGCAACAGCAGGAGCTCGTAGGCCTGGCCCGTGCCGTAGATGCCGACGTTGGACAGGGTGGCGGCGGGCAGGATCCCCCGGAGGGCGTCGAAGGCCTTGGCCCGGATGGACTGGCGGTAGACGAAGTCGGAGTCCCCCGCCTCCTTCGGGTACCGCGCCGTGCACCACTCCTGGAGCACCGGCACCAGCTCGGCGTAGGTGTCGAACAGGCGGTCCATGTCGCCCACGTAGCGGGCGCCCAGCGGCGAGGCGGCCACGGCCGGGTCGCGGTAGTACCGGTAGCGGCCGTTGGCCAGGCGGGCGTCGTAGGCGACATAGCGCGTGGACTGCTCCAGGTAGGCCATGAGCCGGCCCCACTCGAGGACCTTGGTGAGCAGGTTGGAGGCCTGCTCGCAGGCCAGGTGCACCCCGCCCAGCTGGGCCACCGAATCGTCGCCGTACTCCAGGAAGACCCGGTCGTAGAGCTGCTCGGCCCGGGCCACGCCCATGGTGGCGTCCACGGTGAGGTCGCCCTCCATGTCGAGGTCCACCACGAACTCGTCGAGGAACAGCCGGCGCAGGCTCTTGGCCGACCGCGAGTACCGGGCGAACAGGGCGCCCTTCACCACCTCGGGCAGGTTGACCAGGGCGAACACCGGCTTGTCGAGGTTGGTGACGTACCGGCGCAGCACGGCCTGCTCGTCGTCGGTGAACCTCTCCGGGGCGTAGTGCATGCGGAGGGCAAGCGTACGGCCCGGTCCCGCCCCCGTGGCGGACCGCTCCCCGCGGTTCTTTGCTCCCGTTGCGTGGCTGCGAAGTGGCTCAGATCACGACGCGGAGCGCGTCCGGCTCCACCCGGACCGACAGCCGGCGGCCCTTGCCGACCGGGACCCCGTCCACCTCCACCGGGAGGTCCCGGCCCAGGTCCACTTGGACGGCCTGGGCCCGCCGCTCCCGGATCCGGGGGTGGGGCAGGTGGGCGCCGTGATGGAGCCGGGCCCGCACCTTGGCCAGATCGGCAAGGGCCAGGTCGGCCTGGTAGGTGTCGAGCTTGGCGTCGCCGGGGTGGGCCCTCGGGCCAAGGTTCCAGCGCCCCCGCCACTGGGCGTTCATGGCCGCGAAGGCCCGCCGCCACAGCCGGTCGTGGGCCACCAGGTGGGCCACGAAGAGGTGGAGCGCCCCGTCGACCAACGCCTCCCCGAGGTCGACGGGGAAGGTGACCGCCTCGGGCGAGCGCAGCCTGCCCTCGTCTCCCCGGCCGCCCAGGGTCCGGCAAAGGTCGCCGCCCAGCAGCCCAAGGGCCGGGTAGGCGCGACCCGCCCGGCGGGCCTCTTCCAGCACGGACCGGGCCTCGGCGTCGCTGCGCACCACTACCCCGTCCTCGGGCAGGGGCCCCGGAGCGCCCCAGGCCTTGCCCTTTTCGATGGTCATCCGGGCGGGGCGCCCGGGGCCGGGCCGTCGCCCACGGCGACCACGGAAGACGCCGCCACCACCCCCCGGAAGAGGTGGTCGGCGGCGCTTCGGGCTGCCGATGCCGTGGCCGGGTCGGGAGCGACCTCGCCGAGCTGGCGGAGCAGGTCGATGAGCTGCTTCACGTTGCGCACGAAGTCGCCGCCGGAGATCTCCTCGCCGGCGATGACGTCCTCCAGCTCCTCCCCCCACGCCCAGGCCGCAGCCAGGGCCACGAAACCCGGGTCGGGATCACGCGTGGGCGGCAGCCCGGCCTCCTCCTCGGCGGCGTGCAGGTCCCGCGCCAGGTGCTGCACCTCCAGCCAGCGCTGGTGCAGCCGCCCCGACGGGAAGGTGGGGGCGGGCGGGGGCCCGGGGCGGCGGTGCTCGTAGGTGAACACCGAGGCCAGGCCGGCCACCGACGGGGCGTCCATCCCGTCGAACATGCCCGCCCCCAGGGCCTCGGCCACCAGGAGATCGCACTCGTGGTACACCCTGGCCAGGCGCTGGCCGGCATCGGTGAGGGCCCACCCCTCCACGTAGCCCCAGGCGTCCAGCACCCGCAGGACCCGGTCGAACTGGCGGGCCAGGCTCTCGCTGCGGCCCCGGATCCGCTTCTCCAGCCACTCCGCCTCCCGCCGGAGGCGCTCGGCCCGCTCGGCGCTGCGGACGTGCTTGCTGGCGTCGGGGCAGCCCGCCACCGGGTGGTCGGCGGCCCCATCCGCCCGCCGCCGCTTGGGCGGCCGGTCGTCCCCGTCGGACAGCCGGGCCCGGGCGAGGGCCTGGGCCACCGAGCGCTGGAAGGTGGGGTTGGAGGGGGCGTAGGGCACGGGGAGCTCCAGCCGGGCACGGGGCCGGGGCGGGGAACGGAAGTCGCGGGGTGACAGGTTCACCCGGCGCCGGTCGGGCGTGAGGGCGGTGACCCGCACGTCGCCGCCCCGCCGCTGCGAGGTGGCGATGACCGCCACCCGACCACCGGACTTCCCCCCGGCCACGACCAGCACGTCACCGGGGCGGACCTTGCCCAGCGCCTCGGCCACCGCGGCGTCCTCCGACGGCGGCGGGGAGCGCAGGAGCCGCCGGTACTCCTCCACGTCGCCGTGCTCGCAGCGGGCTCGCTGCTCCGCCTCGGCCAGGGCGTGGCCGGCCTTCTCCAGCTGCGCCTCCAGCCGCACCACCTCGGCGTCGGCACGGTACTGGGCGAACGAGAGGTTGAGCAGGTGGTGGGCCACGTCGGCCGGGTACCGCCGCACCAGGTTGGCGGCCATGTTGTAGGTGGGCCGGAACGACGACGACAGGGCGTAGGTCCGGGTGGACGCCAGCCCGGCCACCTGGTCGAAGGGCACGAAGGGCGACCACAGCACGCAGGCGTAGCCCACCTCGTCGATGCCCCGCCGTCCCGCCCGCCCGGTGAGCTGGGTGTACTCCCCCGGCGTGAGCGGCTCGTGCCGTTCGCCGGTGAACTTGGTGAGCTTCTCGATCACCACGGACCGAGCCGGCATGTTGATGCCGAGGGACAGGGTCTCGGTGGCGAAGACGACCTTCACCAGCGCCTCGGAGAAGCACGCCTCCACCGCCTCCTTGAAGGGCGGCACCAGCCCGGCGTGGTGGGCCGCGAAGCCCGCCTCCAGACCGGTCATCCAGGCCCCATAGCCCAGGACCTCCAGGTCGGCGTCGGCCAGGCTCTCCACCTTGGCCTCCACCACGGTCCGGATCTGGCGGCGCTCCTCGGGGGTGGTGAGCCGCAGCCCGTAGTCGACGCACTGGCGGACGGCGTCGTCGCAGGCGGCCCGGCTGAAGATGAAGTAGATGACCGGCAGCATGTCGGCGTCGCCCAGGACCTCCCCCACCTCGGCCCGCCGGGGGGTGAACAGCCGGCCGCGGCGGGCCCGGCCGCGAGGGTCGTGGAGCCGGTCGGTGCGCCGGTCCAGTGCCGTCGCCTCAGGGTTGGGACGGCCGTCCACGAACGTCGGCAGCACCTGGACCCGCTCGGCGAACCGGTCGCCGACCAGGTACAGGTGCTCCAGCTCCACCGGCCGGCGCTCCTCGATGATGGCGGCCGTGGCGCCCCGCACCGTCTGCACCCAGTCGGCGAACTCCTCGGCGTTGGAGACGGTGGCCGACAGGCAGACCAGGTCCACCTCGGGTGGGGTGTGGACGATGACCTCCTCCCAGACCGCCCCCCGGTAGGGGTTCTGGAGGTAGTGCACCTCGTCCAGCACCACGTAGCGCAGACCGATGAGGGCCGGCGACCCCGCGTAGATCATGTTGCGCAGCACCTCGGTGGTCATCACCACCACGGGGGCGTCGCCGTTGATGGCGTTGTCACCGGTGAGGAGACCGACCCGCTCCGGCCCGTGGGCCCGGACCAGGTCTGCGTACTTCTGGTTGGACAGGGCCTTGAGGGGCGTGGTGTAGAAGGCCTTCCCGGCCTCGTCGAGGGCGCGTGCCACGGCGTACTCGGCCACCACCGTCTTGCCGGAGCCGGTGGGAGCGGCGACCAGCACGGACTGGCCGGCGTCGAGGGCGTCCATGGCCAGCACCTGGAACGGGTCCGGCTCGAAGCCCAGCCCGGCGAGGAAGCGGTCGCGGGCCGCGGTCATGAGGACCGCCCCCCTATCGCTTGAGGGCCCGGCCGATCAGGATCGAGGCCTCGTAGAAGAGGTACATGGGCCCGGCCATGGCGAACAGTGAGTACGGGTCCTGGCTGGGCGTGATCACCGCGGCGATGACGAAGATCACCACCACCGCCGGCCGGCGCCAGGTCTTGAGCCGCCGGCTGCTGAGCACGCCGGCCAGCTGGAGGAACACCAGCAGGACAGGGAACAAGAAGGCGATGCCGAAGGCCAGGGCCACCAGCAGGACGAGCCGAAGGTACTTCGACGGGCTCAGGATCGCTTCGAGGTCCTCGCCGCCCACGGCCAGGAGGAAGTCCAGCGCCTTGGGGAAGGTGAGGCGGGCCAGCAGGACGCCGAGGAGGAACAGCCCCACCGACGAGGCCACGAAGGGCACCGCGTAGCGCTTCTCGTTGGGGTGCAGCCCTGGTGTGATGAAGCGCCAGAACTGGAACAGGACCACGGGCGAGGCCAGGAGGAACCCACCCCACGTGGCCACCTTGAGGCGGGTGGCAAAACCCTCCAGGGGGTCGGTGATGAACAGCGTGCAGCGCGCGCCCCTGGGGAGGGTGTTGCAGTAGGGGTCGATCAGGAAGTCGAGGATCCGGTTGTAGAAGGCGAACGCCACGACGGCTCCCACCGCCACCGCCACCGCCGACACGACGAGCCGGTGGCGCAGCTCGGTGAGGTGCTCGATCAGCGACATCCGGTCCGGCTGGGCCGGCGGAGCGCCGCGACGCTTCTTCAGGATGGCGATGGTGTGACCTCGGCGCGGTCGCTACCCGGCGTCAGTCGGACCGCGGGCGCTCAGGCTCCCGCACGACGGTGCCCTCGGCCTGCTCCGAGGAGGCCGGGAGGCCGGCCGGCGGGCGCTGGTCGTGGCTGCCCTGGCCGGAGGGGGAGGTGGTGCCGCTGGGGGGCGTCGGGTAGGTGGGCTTGTCGGTGAACGCGTCGCGTACCTCGGACTGCAGCCCCGAGGACATCCGCTTGAACTCGCGGAGGGCCGAGCCCAGGGACCGGGCCGCGTCGGGCAGGCGGGTGGGGCCCAGGACGACCAGGGCGATGACCAAGACGACGAGGATCTCGGCCGGACCGATGCTTCCCACAACAGGTCAGTCTACGGGACGCCTGGTGGGGATGCCCGCCGCCCGGACGGTGGGGCAGCCGCTACCGGTCCCGGAGCCGGGCCAGGGTGGCCTGGAGGCGTCGGGTCTCGTCGCTCAGGTCGGCGACCAAGGGGTGCAGGACGGTGGCCCGCCGCAGCGACGCCCGGAGCTGGTTGGCCTCGTCCAGGAGGCGGGCCACCATCGGGATCGCCGCCACCATGCCGACCAGGAGGACGGCGCCCGGTGCGAAGGCGATCGGGTTCACGGGGTGTCCTGGGGGCCGGCGCTCTCCAGCGAGCGGCTCCCCGAGGCCAGCAGGGTCTCCACGTCGACGTCGCCCTGGAGCCCGAAGTGGAACTCCAGCAGGTCGTCGTAGGAGATGGGGGCACCGGCGTGGACCTCGCCGAGCTCGGCCGGCATCTGCCACACCGACAGGCTGATGCCGGACGCCAGGAGCACGTCCACTACCCGGGGCTCGGCTGGCTTGGCCACCGCCACCCGGCACGACGGGCACTGGAAGGCGTAGGAGCTCTGGTAGTTCGTGGAGCACAGCAGCACGCGGACGTCGCGGGTGGTGAGCTCCACATCCCCGCACGTCGGGCAACTCGCCCGGATCATTGCCACCGTCTGCTCCCTCCGATCGTGTGACCGCCTCACCGGCTCTGATGTTCCATCGGCTCATCCCTTGCCGCCACTTGAGCGGATCGCCTGCCCGGGTCTTTCCCTGCGCAGCCCCGTGCTAGTCCTGTGACCACAAGCGTTTCCCACCTCTGACCGACCAGCGGTACGTGGCCGCTGCGCCGCCGCAGGCGGCCCCCACGGCTGCGGACCACCCACCAAGGACAGGGCGGAGGCGGCGCGAGCTCCGCTCGCCCGCCGGAGCTCGATCAAACTCGACCGAGAGAGCGAAGCGAACGAATGAGGTCGAGGCTCTAGCCCTCTCGGGCCGTCCTCAAGCCTCAGGCGGGCGGTGACGATATGGGCGGGTGGTGGACCGGTCCCTGGACCTGCTGCAGTCCGTGCTCA
>JBOGHQ010000501.1:0-8369 GCA_050744785.1 Acidimicrobiales bacterium
AGGTGGAACCGGGCCGGGCGGCCCGGGGGGATGGGACGCCCGGCCGTGGCGGGGACGTACCCGGCACCGCGGCCTCCCACACCTGGACGCCGGCGCGCCGCCGTCAGCGCCGGCCGTAGCCTGGGGCCGATGACTGCGGCGGGGCAGGAACCGACCTCGGCCAGCACCGGGGTGGTGCTGGTCAACCCGTCGTCGGGGCCGGGGCCGTCGCCCGTCGAGGAGGTACGGGAGGCATTCGCCGGCCACCGCGTGATGGAGTGCGCCGCCGATGAACTGGAGGAGACGGCCGAGCGGGCCGTCGACGACGGTCCGGGCTTCGTGGCCGTGGCCGGCGGGGATGGCAGCATCCGGGCCGTCGCCTCCCTCCTGGCCGGCACCGGGACCCCGATGGTCCCCGTGCCGACGGGCACCCGCAACCACTTCGCACGGGAGCTCGGCATCGACACGGTGGCCGCCGCCGCTGCCGCCGCGGGCGGGCAGCGCCGGGCCGTCGACCTGGCCGAGGTGAACGGCGAGCGGTTCGTGAACAACTCGAGCATCGGCTTCTACGCCTCGCTGGTGCGAGAGCGCGACGGGCACGAGCGGCCCTGGCCGGCCGCCGTCGCCAACGTCACCGCCGCCTGGGCCCAGGCCCGCAAGGGCCATCGCTTCCGCGTCGAGGTGGGCGGGCGTCGCCACCGCGCCTGGCTCGTCTTCATCGGCAACGGTTGCTACGGCGAAGGCCTCGGCGACCTGATCCACCGCGACCGGCTCGACGCCGGTCTCCTCGACGTACGCGTGCTCCGGGCCGACGCGCCCCTGGCCCGTACCCGGACCGTGGTCTCGCTGCTGTTCGGGCGGCTGGCCGAGTCGCCGCTCCTGGTGCAGCGGGAGGAGGCCGAGACCGTGGTCGCGCTGGGCCGGTCCTCGGTGGAGGTGGCCCTCGACGGCGAGGTGGTGCTTCTCCGCCCGCCGCTGCGCTATCGCTGCCTGCCCGGCGCGCTCACGGTCCTGGTGCCGCCGGCCACCGAGGGCGGAAGGGCCGGCTGCTAAAGTCGCGCCTGATCCGGGGCCGTTAGCTCAGCCTGGTAGAGCACTTGCATGACGCGCAAGGGGTCAGGGGTTCAAGTCCCTTACGGCCCACCCCAACCCCGCCAGTCCACTCTCTGGAGGATTTGGTCCGCATACCGGACCAAATCCTCCAGAGAGCCGGAAGCGCCGGTGAAATTCCGTCAACCGACCTATTCAGGTCGAGCCCCCTTCGCGCCGATGCTTTCAACGAGAGGCCGGACTACCGGAGGGACCATGCTGCTCAAGCGAGCCTGGGTGTCGTGCCTGGCCTTCATGGGCCGGGGTCGCGGTGACCGCGGCAACGTCTACGTCGAGTACGCCCTCCTGATCGCGCTCATCGCGGTCATCTGCATCGCGGCAGTGAACCTGTTCGGCCAGCGGACCCAGTCCAGCTTCAGCTCGACGGGCAGCGCCCTGGAGGCCGTCGCCAGCGGCTGAGCGGACCGGTGGCGCGTTTTCCACCCGGGTGTCGGGGGGTATCGAATGCCCCAAGTAGGACCGACCCAGGAGGAACACCACGATGGATGCTCTCACGCTGCTGATCGCCGATCACAACCGGGTGCGGGGCCTGTTCACCCGCTTCCAGTCCGCGCATGAGAGCAAGGACACCGCCAAGATGGCCGAGCTGGCCCCGGAGATCCTGACCGAGCTCGAGGTCCACACCACCATCGAGGAGGAGATCTTCTACCCGGAGGTCACCCAGGCCTCGGAGGAGATCCACGAGATGATCACCGAGGGTGTGGAGGAGCATTCGGTGGTCAAGCGGTTGGCGGCCGAGGTCCAGTCGCTGTCGCCGGACGACGACCAGTGGGAAGCCAAGATGGTGGTGATCATCGAGAACGTCGAACACCACGCCGGTGAGGAAGAGAAGGAGCTCTTTCCCAAGGTCCGCTCCGCCCTGAATGCCCAGGTTCTGGCAGAGATGGGCGAGCGCCTCGAGGCCCTCAAGGCCGAGCTGGGCGCCGCCACGGCGGCCGACAAGGAGCACCTCTCGGTGGCGGAGCTGCAGCAGCTGGCCTCCGAGCAGGAGATCCCGGGCCGGTCCAAGATGAGCCGCGACGAACTGGTCGCCACCGTCGCCCCCGACTAGCTGGCGACGGGGGTGGCGTTCCTCCGAGACAGCGACGGGAACACCCTCGGCCTGGTGACACGCCGCTGACGGCGCCGGTTCAGCCCGGGACCGTCGGGGACGACGAGGCGGGCGCGGCGGTGGGGGTCGTGGTCCCGGGGACGCCACTGGAGGTGGTCGTGGCAGCGGTGGTCTCCTCCGGCGCTGGGATCACCACCCGCTCCACCCGGAAGCTGCCGCCGATGCCGCGGAACGACACGTAATCGACGGCGGTGAGGCGGCCCCCGGCGAAGGACAGGACCTGGGCCTCGTAGGCCCGCCCGCCCTCCACCGTGAAGCTGCCGAGACCGGTGGCGCCGGTGGAGCCGACCGTCAGTGTCCGCGTGCCGCCTGCCACCGTGTTCCCCCGCTTGTGTACGTGGCCGGCCACGACGAGCGGAACTCCGCCCCCGGACCGGCCGGCCAGCAAGGGGTCGTGCACCGCCAGCACGTCGGGGTCGTCGGCGGCCACCCGCCGGGCCACCACGGCCGCCTCCCTCCGCTTGACGGCGGCCGCCTCCTCGGGGCCCACCTCGTTGTCGGCGGTGAAGGTGGGGTCCGGCACGCCGAGGATGCGCACCCCGCCCACCTCGGTGATCCCGTCCAACAGTCGCACCATGGCGACGCCGGAGAGGGCGGTCCGAACCTCGGCCGAGTCGTGGTTGCCGGGCACGACGAGGTAGGGGACCGGCATGCCGGCCAGCAGCTCGGTGAACCGTGCCTCGACGGGATAGCCGAAGGAGGTCAGGTCACCGGTGTCGAGCACGGCCTGGACCTCGAAGCGCTCGGCCAGCTGGCGGGTGAACTCCAACCCCAGCGGGTTCAGGTGCATGTCGCTCACGTGCAGCAGCCGGGTCTCGCCGGCCGACGGGCCGGCCGGTGTGGCCAGCGTCTTGTACAGCGAGCTGAGCTCCCGGCTCAAGGTGTCGATGCGCCGGCGCACGTCGGCCAGGTCGTCCACGTGACGGCCCACCGTCCGCAGCAGGGCAGGAGCCCGTTGCAGAGACCCCTCGAAGCGGGGTTGGGCGAACGCACCGGTGTCGTAGCTGCGCCACGTGAGCAGCAGCAGGAGGGCGACGGCCGCCAGGCCCCCGACCGCGCCCATCGGGAGGTGGCGGACGTGCCGCCCGGGCAGGAGGGCGGCTGCCACGCCGCCGACCACGGCGGCGAGGAACAGCGCCTTCACCACCAGGCTCCGCAGGAGGGCGCGCATGTCCCGCTCGACCTCGGCCTCGAGGCGCGCCTGGGGGTCGGCGGCGGAGAGCAGGCGCTGGAGCTGGTCGAGGTCGATGCGCTCCACCTCGGCGTGAAGGCCGAGGGGGGCGCGGTGGGTGCCGGCCGACACGGCTCCCAGGGGCGGAAGCGAGAGGCGGGTCCGCCCCGACCAGGCCGGCCCGGCCCGCAACTCCACCGTCCCCGGGCCGACCTGGCCGGAGGTGGACGAGATGACGCCGAGCATGGCGACGGCGGCCACGGCCCCGGCGGCGGCGATGAGGAGGACGAGGCCGGCCCGTTTCAGGGTCTCAGGGCTCATCGCAGCGGCGCCCGCCCGCTCGGGACCCAGCCGCCGTGCCCACCCGTCGATGGTAGGCCGGGGTGAAACAAGAGGGTAGGTGGGGGCCCCCGACCCCTGGAAAGGGACTCACGGGGGGCGGGGGCCCCACCCTGGTCCCGCTGGCAGCCGGGTGCGCCTGACTGCGCGAAACCACTCCATGAGAGTCACCCGTGACGCTCCAGATACCGGGAATGACCGTGGAGGGACCGAAGCGGCCCGGGCGCCGTAACGCGGCCGGTCCGGGCCGGACTGGAGGATGTGCCCGAGCTGTCGTTCGGCAGCCTCCTGGTCGTGTGCCTCGTGGCCATTGGCGGCCCGTTGGTGGTGGCCCTGCTGCCCTCGCTTCGCGTCCCGGCCGTTGTGCTCGAGATCGTGGCCGGCATCGTCCTCGGTCCCGCCGTGCTGGGTTGGGTCGAGATCGGGCCAGTGGTGGAGGTGCTGGCCGTGATGGGCCTGGCCTTCCTCCTGTTCCTGGCCGGCTTGGAGATCGACCTCCGGGGCCTTCGCGGTGGGCCCCTGCGCGTGGCCTCGACCGGCTTCGGCCTGACCCTCCTCCTGGGCCTGCTGGTCGGGCTCGGCCTGAACGCGGCCGGGTGGGTGCGCTCCCCGCTTCTCGCCGCAATCGCCCTGTCGGCCACCTCGCTCGGCCTGGTCGTCCCGGTGCTCAAGGATGCCGGCCAGGCGGCCCAACCGCTGGGCCAGCTCACCATCGCGGCCGCGTCTGTCGCCGATTTCGGCGCCATCGTGGCCCTGTCACTGCTCTTCTCCGAGATGTCGGCCAGCGGGGGGGCCCAGCTGCTGTTGCTGGGGCTGTTCGCCGCCCTCGTGGTGGCCTTCGCCCTGGCCTTCTCCACCTTCGGGCGCAACATGCGCTTCGACGCCATCCTCACCGGCCTCCAGGACACGACGGCCGAGATCCGTGTCCGGATCGCGGTGGCCCTGCTGGTGGCCTTCGTCGCCCTGGCCGGCGAGTTCGGGTTCGAGACGATCCTCGGTGCGTTCCTGGCCGGCGCCATCGTCAACCTGGTGGACCAGGACACCAGCACCCACCCGCACTTCCGGCTGAAGCTGGAGGCCATCGGCTACGGGTTCCTCGTCCCGGTGTTCTTCGTCGCCAGCGGCCTGCGCTTCGACCTCGACGCCCTCACCGACAGCCCGTCCGCCTTCGCCCGCGTGCCGGTCTTCGTCGTGGCTCTCCTGGTGGTCCGAGGCGTCCCCGCCGCGCTCTACGCGCCCCGCATCGGGCGGCGGCAGGCCGTGGCCGCTGGGCTGCTCCAGGCCACGACGCTTCCCTTCCTGGTGACCGCCACCCAGATCGGGGTGGCCCTGGGCGAGATCGGGCCTGCCACGGCGGCCGCCCTGGTCTTCGCCGGGCTGGTGTCGGTGGTCCTGTTCCCTCCGGTGGCAATGGCCGTGCTCCGGTCCGGACCGCGGGCTGCCACGGTGCCGGCTCCTGGGCCGGCCGTGTAACGGCGGCGCCGGCGATCCAGACTGTGCTGCCAATGAGAGACCCTCGCGCCGAGGCCGCCGCCCGTGTGGGGCATCGCTTCGACGTGCGCGTCCTGGAGCCCTCGCCACCGGTCGTGAACGAGCCGCCCTGGTTCGCCGATGACCCGCTGGCCGGGGGCGAGGTCCTGCCCATTGCCCGGCAGGGTGCCCGCACGTGGGCTGACGTCTGCGAGGAGGAGGCCGACCCTGAGCTGGAGGCATGGTGCCGGGACCGGTGGCTGGTCCCTCGGGAGCCGGCCCCGCTGCCGGCGGCGTTCGACGCCACCCGTCGCTCGCTGCACGCACTGGCCGAGCACGTCCTGGCGCCAGCCCGGCACGCCGTGACCGGAAAGATCGGCCTGCGGTTCACCTACCGCGGCTTCGGTACCCCCTTCTTCGGTGCCGGCCGACAGGTGAGGGTGGACAGCGGTGAGCTCGTCGACGGCGACCGGCGCAGCGCGCCGGCCACCCTCGGCGCCGCCGCCGACTTCCTGGGGGCCCCACTCGGCGCACCGGCCGATGTGTACACGCCCACCACGGCGTGTACTCCCGACGGCCCCCTCGACATCGACACCGACGCGGCGCGGGCCTTGGGCGACGTGTTCGGTCTGTGGGGCCGCCTGCTGGAGCAGGTGCGGGCCGACGCCAGCTCCGACGACGCCCCTTCCCGGGTGCAGCTGTGGCCAGAGCACTTCGACCTGGCCGTCGACCTCGGCCCCGTGGGGCAGCGGGCCAACTACGGGGGGTCGCTCGGCGACGAGGCCCACCCCGAGCCCTACCTCTACGTCGGCCCGTGGGACATGGAACGCCTCGGCCCGCACGTGTACTGGAACGAGCCCTTCGGCGCCTCGCTGTCATGGATGGAGATTCGCTGTGGGGCCGACCCACTCGCCTTCCTGCGCCAGGGAAAGGAGCTGCTGTCGCGATGACCGGCACCATGGGGGACGAGGAGACGACCTGGGTACGCGTCGACGCCGACGGCCTCGAGCAGGGCAGGGTGACCACCGTGGTCGCGGCGGGCCGGGGCATCTGCCTCACGCGGACCGCGACCGGCTACGGCGCCCTGGCCAACGCCTGCCCCCACCAGGGCGGGCCGCTCGGCGACGGCCAGATCGCCGACGGCTACGTCATCTGCCCGTGGCATGCCTACGAGTACGACCCTCTCACCGGCCTCCCCCCGCCCGGCTTCAGCGACAGCGCCACCGCCTATGCGGTAGAGGAGCGTCACGACGGGCTCTGGGTGCAGCTTCCGGTGGAGGTGCCCCGCATCTCGCTCATGGACCAGTTGGTGGACGTGCTGTGCGACTGGGGCCTGGACACGGTGTTCGGCATGGTGGGCCACTCCAACCTGGGGCTGGCCGACGCCCTCCGCAAGGCCGAGGAGGACGGGCGCATCACCTACGTCGGGATCCGTCACGAGGGAGCGGCCGCCTTCGCCGCGTCCGGCTATGCAAAGGTGGCCGGCCGCCCCGCCGCCTGCCTCACCATCGCCGGTCCGGGCGCAACCAACCTCCTCACCGGCCTATGGGACGCCAAGGTGGACCGGGTGCCGGTCGTGGCGCTCACCGGCCAGGTGAAGACGCAGGTGGTGGGCCCCGGCACCTTCCAGGAGGTGGACCTGGCGTCGGCCTTCTCAGCGGTGGCCGAGTGGAGCCAGGCTGTCCTCCGCCCCGAGAACGCCACCGAGCTCGCCGCGCTGGCCATGAAGCACGCCATCGTGCAGCGGGACGTGGCCCATCTGATCTTCCCCGACGAGGTGCAGGAGCTGTCCGGCACCGAGACGGCGACGCCCCGGCCCCGCCCCGGGCGGGTGGCGGCGCCCGCCATCGCCCCGCCCGAGGACGAGCTGGCCCGCGCCGTCGCCCTTCTGTCCGGTGCCACGCGCCCCGTGATCGTCGCCGGCAACGGCGCCCGTGGCTTCGGCGACGAGGTCCTCGCCTTCGCCGAGCACATCGACGCGCCCGTCATCACCACCTTCAAGGCCAAGGGCCTGGTGCCCGACGGCCACCCACTTGCCTGCGGCGTCCTGGGCCGCTCGGGCATCCCGGTGGCGTCCATCCACATGGGGCGCAGCGACTGCCTTCTGGTCCTCGGTGCGTCCTTCTCCGACCACACCGGCATTGCCACCTACGTGCCCACCATCCAGGTCGACTTCGACCGCATGACGCTGGGCAAGTTCCATCCCGTCACCGTCCCGCTGTGGGGCGAGATCGGCCGCACCCTGGCCCTGCTGCGCGACGCCGTGCCGGGCGCGGCGCGGCCCGAGCAGCGGGCGTCGGTGGCCAAGCAGTGGGCCCGCTGGCGGGCCGAGAAAGCGGAGCGAGCCCTGCTGGCCGACGGCCGGGGCCGGATGCACCCGGCCCACGTGTTCGAGCACCTGGGCGAGGTCGTGCCCGAGGACGCCGTCATCGCAGTGGACGTGGGCAACAACACCTACTCGTTCGGCCGCTACTTCGAGGCCCGGCGGGGCCAGACGGTGATCATGTCGGGCTATCTGGGCTCCATCGGGTTCGGCTTCCCGGCCGCCATGGGGGCCTGGGCCGCGACGCGGGGAACCGGTCGCAAGGTGGTGTCGCTGAGCGGCGACGGCGGGTTCGGGCAGTACCTTGCCGAGCTCACCACCGCCGTCCGCCACGCCATGCCCATCACCCACGTGCTGCTCAACAACAGCGAGCTGGGCAAGATCTCCCGCGAGCAGGTGGCCGCCCTCCGGCCCGTATGGCAGACGTCGCTGGTCAACCCCGACTTCGCCGCCTACGCCCGCCTGTGCGGGGCCCAGGGCTTCCGGGTCGAGCACCCAGACGACCTCCGCCCCGCGCTGGAGGAGGCCATGAACGTCACCGGCGGGCCCGCCCTGGTGGAGGTCGTGACCTCCGCGCGTGACGTCTGATCACGACAGTTCGGTCTTTCCGCCGGTGTTTCGTTGCGGTGTCCCCGCAACTTCAACTAGTTGCGACCAACACCTATTTGAAACAGCGACGGAAGCGTCTAAGCTTGGCCCAAGCCGGGTGCGCCGGGGTTGACGAAGAGAAAGGGACACTATGCAGAAGCGTCGTCCGCTGTACCTCATGGCTTTCGGGGCGGTTGCTGTGCCCCTGATCGCCGCCTCCATCGCCTATGCCTGCGGGGCGCTGGCCAGCCTGTCGGTGAACGCCAGTTCCGCCGACG
>JBOGHQ010000502.1:0-5402 GCA_050744785.1 Acidimicrobiales bacterium
GCCGTGGGCCGGCGACGGCCGGCGGACATGGCGGCCAGGCGGGCGTTGACGTCGGCTCGGTCGAACGCCTCGGGGTCGATCGGGCCGGACCAGTCGGCCATCTCGTCGTGCTCGGGATGGCCCGGATCGGCCAGCACGGCCAGCAGCTCTTCGTAGCCCCAGACCCCTCCGCAGTCCTCCGGCGGGCAGGCCCGTCTCCCGGCCACACATGTGGGCAGCGGGGCGCCCGCGCCGCCGGGGATGAGCTTCTCGACCAGGATGCGGTGCTCCCAGTCGTCGCCGAAGTCGTACTGGTACATGAGCCGGCTGCCAGGCGCCGCCACCTGGGCGAGGGTCACCCCGTTGTCGTCGGCGATCGTGCTGCCCCAGCCGGCATCGTTGGCGGGGTCCCCGTAGGCCTGGCCGTCCACGCTGAACTCGTAGAGGTGGCAGTCGTACCAGCCCATGGCGACCTGGAGCACGGTGTGCAGGTCGGCCAGGGTCATGCCGCTCGGCACCAGCAGCCGCCGCCACACGGGTGGCCTGGTCCCGAGGAGCGTGACCTTGATCTGGTGCACCGAGGGGGAGGGCGTCGCTCGTCGTGCAGGCATGGCGCGCAACCTACCGAGCCGATCGCGTCACGGCGCGGATCCCTCCCGGCGGCGGTCCATCAGCCTTGTGGCCGGCGTTGGTCGTGGAGGTGCGCCTCGAGCTGCAGCTGCTGTCGAGCGAGGTGGCCCGCGCTGGCCTCGCCGGCGCGCGGGACCTCGCGACCCGGCCGTTCGTCAGCTGGGACGAGGCCTTCGATGCGCTCGCGGTCGGAGCCACTTCCAGGCCGGTGCTCGTGGTCCTGGACGAGTTCCCCGATCTGGCAGCGACGTCGCCGGAGCTGGAAAGCGTGCTGCGCGCCGTAGCCGATGGCCTGCCCCGCCCTTCGCCGCTGCGGATCCTGCTGTGTGGCTCGGCGGTTCGCACCATGACGGCGCTGGCGGAGGAACGCCGCCCGCTCTTCGGCCGGTTCGGGGTCCGCTTGGCGGTGCACCCGTTCGGGCCTCACGAAGCCGGCCTGCTCCTCGCCCGGCTCGACGGGCCGGAACGGGCGCTCGTGTGGGGCCTTGTCGGCGGAGTGCCGCTGTACCTCTCGTGGTGGGACCAGGACGCGTCCGTGGAAGCCAACCTGGCCGAGCTGGTGTGCTCGCCCGGCGGGCGGCTGCTCAACGAGGGCCAACTCATCCTCGCCACCGAGGGCGACACCACCGGCCTGGCCGGCCAGGTGATGGCGGCAGTCGCCGCGGGCCGCACGAAGTTCTCCGAGATCAAGGATGCCGTGCGAACCGACCCCACCCGGACCCTGGACCGTCTCATCGAGCTGCGCCTGGTCGACCGGCTGGTGCCGGTCACCGAGGACCCGGCTCGCAGCCGGCGAGCCGTCTACCGGATCGCCGACAACTTCCTCGCCTTCTGGCTCGGTGTCGTGGACCGGTACCGCTCCGAGATCGACCGAGGGCTGGGCCCGTCGATCCTGCGGGTCCTCGTCGACTCCCTCGACGACTTCCTCGGCCACCGCTTCGAGGAGGCCTTCCGCCAGGACCTCCGTCGTCGGGCCGCGGCCGGGATGTTCGGCGACGTGGTCGCCGTCGGGCCGTTCTGGGCGGGCGGCGGCAACGAGATCGACGCGGTCGCCCTGGCCGGGCGGGCTCGAACTGCTGTTCTTGTCGGCGAGGCCAAGTGGACCCGCCGCGTCGACGCGCCGTCGGTCGAAGCCGCTCTGATCCAAAAGGCGGCGGCTCTTCCCAAGGTCGCCGACCCGATCATCGTCGCGATCGCGGCGCGGGAGGAGGTGCGCGCCGCAGCCCCAGGAACGGTGCGCATCACCGCCGCGGACATCTTCGGCACTGCCGCGGGTCCGCGCCACCCCGCAGGCAGCAGGCGACGCCGAACGTAGCCTACGCCGGATGTAGGTGACCGGGCCGCACGAACGCGTGTGAGAGCCGTCCCCGCCGTTCCCATCCGGTTCACCCACACGTGGTGTGGCTGAACCGGAAAAGAAGCCCCGTCCCGACGATCGTGTGC
Organism: Acidimicrobiales bacterium; assembly: GCA_050744785.1. Lineage (GTDB taxonomy): Bacteria > Actinomycetota > Acidimicrobiia > Acidimicrobiales > JBOGHQ01. The sequence goes on from JBOGHQ010000502.1 coordinate 2,053, forward strand.
AGGTGCACCGGAGCCGGCATCGAGGCGGTGCCGTCCCGGCGGCTGCGTTGCTCCGGTTGGCCCGGATGACGTCGGGGTTGTCCCAGCAGCAGCTCGCGGCCAGGGCGGGCGTTCCCCGTTCGATGATCTCTGCCTACGAGCGCGATCGGCGTCAACCCACGCTTGCCACCCTCCTCCGCCTGCTGCGAGCCGCCGGGCTCGAGCTTCGCCTGCACCTTGAACCCATCGTGTGGGCGGACCGCGGCGGTGATCGAGCGGAGCGGCCCGAGGCCGAGGACGCCGATGCGGACCGCCTCGGGCGGTGGCGCAACGCCGGGCCAGGCGATGGCCAGGGATGAGGGATGCCGATGATCCGCCTCTCTCCTGGATGCCGAGCCTGTACTGGCTGCGCTCAACCGGCACGGGGTCGACTACGTCGTGATCGGCGCGTGGGCCTCCTGGCGCAGGGAGGCGCCAATCGGGGCCACTCGGGACATCGATGTCACGCCCGAGCGACCGACCGGGCGAACCTGGACCGCCCTGTCCGCAGCCGTGAAGGAGCTGGGTGCCCGCATCCGGGCCGAGGGCGCACCCGGCGGCGTCCCCGTTCGACCATGATGGCGCCGGCCTGGCAATGGCCGGAATGTGGAACCTCGTGTGCCGGCACGGCGAGCTGGACGTGAGCTTCACGCCCTCCCGAACGGGCGGCTACGACGACCTGGCCGCAACGCCCGGGTGGTTCGCGTCGATGACTTCAAGGTGCGAGTCGCCGACCTGGCGGGCGTCATCCGCTCGAAGGAGGCGGTCGGCCGGCCGAAGGACATCCAGCGCTTGCCCGCCCTCCACCAGGACCTGCGGTCTCGCGGCGGGTGAGGGCCGGGGCCCGGCCCCCGAAACCGCCGTTGCGCCGGCCGAAGAGCTGCGCCGGCTGTACGAGGCCGGCCTCCCCCTCGAGGTTGTCGTGGAAGTCGTGGATGGCGAGGAGCTGGACCTCGACGGTCTGCCCGGGGGGCGTCCTCGGGCTCCTTGTCGGCTCGTCGTTCCCTCGCCGGTCCCTAGCCGCCGGAGGCGCCGGAGTCCTCAGCCCCGAGGTCCGGGTCATCCGTGAAGAACCCGTCCATGCCGGAGGCGAGGAACGCATAGACCCCGCCGACCATGTCGCCCGGGGCGGTCAGGTCGGTGCCCCGGCCGCAGTCACATCGAGCAGGCGGCGCATGCGGCGGGGGGTGGCGTGGCGTCTCACAGGGCACCGTCCTCCCATGGGCCGGTGATCCCGTAGGTGACGCCCGGGTCCTGCACGTTCACGAACAGCCAGTTGCCGTCGGGGCTCCAGTTGGCCCCGGCGAACTCGTTGGAGCCCGGCAGGTTGTGGGTGGCAAAGTCGAACACCCGGCCGTCTCTGGTGATGCCCCGCAGGTACTGGGCCCCGTCGCCGTCCTCGCAGGCCAGCAGCCCGCCCCGGGGGCTGACGGTGATGTTGTCGGGGGCCTCCATCACGGTCGGGTCGCGGGACTCGACGAGCAGCACCAGCTGACCGCCGCTGCTGCCGCGGGGGATGTACTGCCACACCTGGCCCAGCCCGGGGTCGCCCCCCGGGGTCGGGTCGCCCCCGTTGGTGGAGATGAAGAAGACGCTGCCGTCTCCGTACCAGGCTCCCTCGAGCCGGTTGAACACCGCGCCGCCCTGCTCCCAGCCCTGGCGGAACACGGCCTGGCTGTCGGTCGCCGCGTTGGTCGGGTCGGGGTCGTGGATGGGCACCCACGTCGCCGGCAGCACTTCGCCGATGCGCTGACCCGTCGAGGTGTCGTAGTTGGGCCGCCCCTGGACGGCCAGCATCTCCAGGAGCCCCGAGGTGCCGAAGGGCACCCCCGTGGTGGGGGCGAACCGGTAGAAGCCGGAGCCGGTGCCCGGCCCGTTGATGCGACGGTCCTCGGTCTCGTAGACGATGCCGCTGCGCGGATCGACGGCCACCGCCTCGTGCACGAAGCGGCCCATGGCCTTGAGGGGCACCGGATCGACCGGGCCGTCGGCGGAGGAGGCGACGTCGAAGACGTAGCCGTGGGGGACACCGTTCACGGACTCGACCGTCTCCTCGCAGGTGAGCCACGATCCCCACGGTGTGGGACCACCGGCACAGTTGGTGCTGGTGCCCCGGATGCTCGTCCACTGGCCGCCGAAGCGACTGGAGTCCTTGCCCGAGTCCGCCGGGTCGCTGACGTCGAACTCCATGGTGGTGGTACCGCCGAAGCGAGCCGGGTCGTAACCGGCACCACCCAGCGGGCTGGGTTGGGTCCGGTTCTCGTGGTTGCGAACGAGTCGGACCAGCCCGGGGCCGGCGGCGAAGGAGGCCATGCCGTCGTGGCCGCGGGGGAGCGTTCCCGCCGGGGCCGCCCCGTTCGCCAGGGGGAGCGGCGTGCCGGCCCGACCGAATCCCACGTAGCGGAACCCTTCCGGCAGCCACAGCTCGCCCTGGTCGACGAGCGGCCCGTACCCCCCATCCTTCCCGGTGGCCTGCGAGCCGGTGGCCGCGCCACCGGGCGCGGCGCCGGCGGCGCGGGCCAGGAGCCCGCTCAAAGGACCGGAGGCGACCACGGCTGCGCCGGCGCTCGCGGCGCCCCGAGCCAGAAATGTGCGTCGATCGATTGTCGTCATGGGCGGGACCCTACGGAGCCGGCTTTACGCCCCGGTGGCCACGGAGGGACAGGGCGGTAGCGGAGGGATGAACCCTGGTGGCGCTCCTGGCGGGATGGGCGCTAAGCCGGCGTGGCGAGCCCCGACCGGCGCGGGCCCAGGGCGGCCGAGGTGGTGGGCGAAGGACGGGATGCGGGTGCTCGCCGCACTGGCGGTGGCGAGCCCTGACTGGAGCTGGCCGGAGAACGGCGCGTGCCGCAAATGTGACAGCCGTCCCGGCCCTTCTTATCCGGTTCACCCACATGTGGTGTGGCTGGACCGGAAAGGAAGCCTCGGGTCGGCGCTGGGCGCAGTCGCCGGGCTCAGCTCAACCGATTGAAGCTGTGAACGAGTTGACACGAGAGTTCGTGTGGGACTTGACTGGCGCGCGTGCGGCAACGAGCCTCCGCCGTGCTGGCCGTGACGGTGAGCATGGCGCTGGCCTCCGGGGGGTGCCAGGGCGGCGGCGATGACGAGCCGAGGACCACCGTGCCCACCGCGCCCTCCACCAGCACCACCTCCACGACGGCCGTCTCCTACGCCGTACCGGCCACCATCGACCAGGCCTACATCGAGAAGGTGATGGCAGCCCTCGACCGCGTGTACGGCGACGCGGCGCGCTACATGGCGCAGAAGCGGGCGCCGGACGAGGAGTTCCTGAGGATCCTCGGCGCGGCGTTCGGGGGTGACTCGTTCTCGTT
>JBOGHQ010000503.1:0-6338 GCA_050744785.1 Acidimicrobiales bacterium
GCCCTATTTACTCCAGAGTGGCGGGCGTGGAGGAGAGGCGGTCCTCCCGGGCCGCCTGGCGCTCTTCGTGGGTCATCCACTGGGCGGCCACGATGAGCACGGCCACCAGACCGAGGATGTCCCCCCCGGCCCAGAGGAGGGCGGTGCCGGCCCTGTGATCGGAGACGGTGTGGGCCGGCGCCAGGGGGTCGGCGCCGAGCAGGGCCATGCCGAGCACGGCGTGGAAGGGGATGGCCAGGAACACCACGAGCAGGCGGGCGCCGTGGGCCACCCGGCGGGGGACGGGGTCTGCGCCCACCACCGGCCAGAAGAACAGGGCGCCGGCGGCGAGGAAGTGGACGTGGAGCGCCTCGTGGAGCCAGGCGTGGTCGAGTGAGAGCCGGTACAGGGGCGTGAGGTAGAGGGCCAGCATCGAGCCGCCGAAGAGGGCCCACGCCGCCAGCGGGTGGGCCAGGACGGCGGCCGGCCGGCTGTGCAGCAGCCGCAGGAGCCGGGCCCGGGTCGGCCGGCGGCCGGCCTGGAGGACCAGGGTGACCGGGGCGGCCAGGGCGAACAGGGCCGGCGCCACCATGCCCAGCAGCAGGTGCTGGCCGGCGTGGGCCGCGAAGCTCTCCTCGCCGTCCACCACCAGGGCGCCGGCCACCACAGCGGCGGCGGCCACGAAGGCGGCGGTGCGGGCCGCCGGCCAGTGCCGGGGCACCCTCCGGGCCGCGGCCAGGTACCAGGCCAGGGCCACGGCGAGCAGCAGTCCAGCCGCCATAGCCGGCCACAGTAAGGTCTCGCCGTGGCGCAGCCCGTCGCGGTCCGAGCGCAGGTGTCCAGGCCCTCGGCCCTCGGGGTCGGCACCATGGTGTGGCTGGCCTCGGAGCTGATGTTCTTCAGCGGGCTGTTCGCGGCCTGGTTCACCTTGCGGGCGGCGGCCGAGGAGTGGCCGCCCGAGGGCCTGGAGCTCGAGGTCCTGCGCGGGGCCCTGTTCACGGTGGTCCTGCTGGCGTCCAGCGGGACCATGCAGGCCGGTGTGCGGGCCATCGAGAGGGGTGACCGGTCCGCCACCTGTCGGTGGATCGTGCTCACGATGGTGTTGGCCGCGATGTTCCTGGGGAACCAGGCCAGCGAGTGGCTCTCCCTCGGCTTCACCCCCTCCACCCACGCCTACGGTTCGATCTTCTACCTGCTGACCGGGTTCCACGGCATCCACGTGCTGGGCGGCGTCCTGGCCATGGGCGCCGCGCTGGGCCGGCTGGCCGGAGCCGGGCCCGACCCCGGTGCCGTTCCCGTGGTCCAGGTCATCGGGTACTACTGGCACTTCGTCGACGTGGTGTGGGTCGGCGTGTTCGCCACGGTGTTCCTGCTGAAGTGAGGGCGCGGCGGCGGGCGGCGGCACTGGTGGCTGGCGGCTTCGTCGCCGTGCTGGTGGCCACGGCGCCGCCCCCCCTCGCCGCCCAGGAGGAGCCCCCCGCCGCCCAGGTGGAGCTGGGCCAGCGGCTCTATACCACCGGCTGCTCCAGCTGCCACGGCGTCGACTCCCGCGGCACCACTCGTGGCCCGTCGCTCCAGGGCGTCGGAGCCGCGTCGGTGGACTTCTGGGTGTCCACGGGCCGGATGCCCCTCAAGAGCGACCGGAACCTGGCGGTGCGCAAGCCGCCCGCCTACGACCGGGAGCAGGTCGACGCCATCGTGGCCTACGTCACCTCGATGGCGCCGGGCGGGCCCCCCATCCCGGAGTTGCGCCTGGACGAGGCGGACCTGGTGGAGGGCGGCGAGCTGTACCGCGCCAACTGCGCGGCGTGCCACGGCGCGGCCGGCATCGGCGGCGCTCTGGCGTCGGGCCGCCACGCCCCGGCCCTCAAGCCGGCCACCCCCCTCCAGATCGCCGAGGCTGTCCGGACCGGGCCCGCTGCCATGCCCAACTTCGGCCCCGACACCTTCTCCGACGAGCAGGTGGCCAGCATCGCCGCCTACGTCGAGTCGCTGGACCAACCCGACGACGAGGGGGGCTTCGGGCTGGGCCACGCCGGTCCCATCCCCGAGGGCTTCGTCGGGTGGCTGGTGGGGCTGGGGGCGCTGCTCCTGGCCTGCTACTGGATCGGGGAGCGGGAGTGAGGCGGCCGTGACCGAGCCTCGGGACGGGCACGGCTCGGGGACGGCCGAGCGCGAGGAGCGCACGGAGCGGGCCATCGGCGTGGCGTTCGCCCTCAGCGCCGCCGCCGCCATCGCCCTGGCCGTGGTGTTCGCCAGGGGCGGCCACCCCCAGGCGGAAGGGGCCCTCCTCGGCGTGTCGTTGTGCTCCCTGGGCTGGGCCATGGCGGCGTGGGGCAAGTACCTGCTGCCCCACGGCCCCTACGTCCAGAAGCGCCACCCCATGGACGAGGAGGAGGTGGCGCCCGAGCCGGTGTCGCGGCTGGTCGACCCCGAGACGGGCGAGGCGGCGACGGGGCCCGAGCCGGAGCCGGACGGTTTGCCCGAGGTCTTCGGTCGCCGGCCCTTCCTCTCCAAGATGCTGGTGGGCACCATGGGCGCCCTGGGGTTGGCCGCCCTGTTCCCCATCCGCTCCCTCGGGCCCAACCCCGGGCGCGACCTGTTCCGCACCGACTGGCGGGCGGGGAGCCGGTTGGTCACCGAGGAGGGACGCCTGGTGCGGCTGGGCGAGCTGGAGGTGGGCAGCGTCCTCACGGTGTTCCCCGAGGGTCACGTGGGGTCGGCCGACTCGCAGACCCTGCTCATCCGCGCCCAGGACGACGATATGGTCACCCGGCCGGGCCGGGAGGCCTGGGCGCCCGAGGGGCACGTCGCCTACTCCAAGGTCTGCACCCACGCCGGCTGCCCGGTGGGTCTCTATCAGGTGGCCACCAAGGAGCTGCTCTGCCCCTGCCACCAGTCCCTGTTCGATGTCATCGACGGGGCCCGGCCGGTGTTCGGCCCGGCCACCCGGTCGCTGCCCCAGCTGGCCCTGGAGGTCGACGACGAGGGCTACCTCCGGGCCCAGGGCGACTACCACGAGCCCATCGGTCCCGGGTTCTGGGAGCGGCCGTGATCAAGCGCATGAACCGGTGGTTCGATCAGCGCCTCGGCGTGTCGGGCTTCGTCCGGACCGCCCTCAACAAGGTCTTCCCGGACCACTGGTCGTTCATGCTGGGCGAGATCGCCCTCTACTCCTTCGTCGTCCTGCTCATCACCGGCGTCTACCTGACCTTCTTCTTCGAGCCCAGCCTCAAGGAGGTCGTCTACGACGGGTCCTACCACCCGCTCAAGGGCGTGGAGATGTCGCAGGCCTACGAGTCCACCCTGCGCATCAGCTTCGAGGTTCGCTCAGGCATGGTGATGCGCCAGATGCACCACTGGGCCGCCATCGTGTTCCTGGCCGCCATCGTCGTCCACGTGGCCCGGGTGTTCTTCACCGGCGCTTTCCGCCGGCCCCGGGAGCTGAACTGGGTGGTAGGGGTCACCCTGCTGGTCCTGGCCATGGCCAACGGGTTCGCCGGCTACTCCCTCCCCGACGACCAGCTGTCGGGGACGGGCCTGCGCATCGCCTACTCCATCGCCCTGTCGATCCCCTTCGCCGGCACCTGGGTGGCCTACCTGCTGTTCGGGGGGGAGTTCCCGGCCGAGTCGATCATCTCCCGGCTGTACGTCATCCACGTACTGATCCTGCCGGCCATCATCCTCGGCCTGCTGGTGGCCCACATGGCCATCCTGTGGCGCCAGAAGCACACCCAGTTCCGGGACGCAGGCAAGACCGAGGACAACGTGGTGGGGTCCCGCCTGTGGCCCGGCTACGCCCTCAAGAGCACCGGGCTGCTCTTTCTCCTGCTCGGGGTGCTGGCCGCCCTCGGCGGCCTGGCCCAGGTCAACCCCATCTGGCTGTACGGGCCCTTCCGGGCCGCCGACGTGAGCGCCGCCTCCCAGCCCGACTGGTATGTCGGGTGGCTGGACGGGGCCCTCCGGGTCTTCCCGGCGTGGGAGCTCCGCGCCTTCGGCCACACCATCCCGAGCGTGTTCTTCCCCGGCGTGCTGCTGCCCACCATCAGCTTCGGGCTGCTCTACGCCTGGCCCTTCCTCGAGGCTTCCTTCACCAAGGAGAACCACCGGGAGTACCACCTGCTGGACCGGCCCCGGGACCGGCCGGTGCGCACCGCCATCGGCACCGCGGTGATCACCTTCTACCTGGTCCTGTTCTTCGCGGCCGGCACCGACGTGCTGGCCACGGTGTTCGAGGTATCGGTCACCGGGCTGCTGGTGGCGTTCCGGGTCCTGCTGGTCGGGCTGCCTCCCGTGGTCGGCTACGTCACCTACCGGCTGTGCAAGGAGGCGGCCGCGGTGCCCGACGAGGAGGAGGGCCCGCCCCTCGTGGTGCGGACCCCCGAAGGCGGCTACGAGGTGGTCGACCTCGACTTTGTCGCGGAGCTCGGCGAGGACGGGCCGGACGGGCCCGATGGCCACGGGCCGGCACCAGTGGCACCGAAGGTTCCGCCGTCGGGCGCGCGGGGAGAGTGACTCCAGTGCTGATCAACGAGCGGAGCAAGCGCTCCATCCCCTTCCGGCCCACCGACGCCAAGCGGATTGGGGAGGGGTGCTTCTACCTGGACCAGATCGTGTGGCTCAACGGGGAGCACATCGAGCTGGGCGACCGGGTGGCGTTCAACTTCGGCTGCTACGTCAACGGCTACAGCGGGCTGATCATCGGCCACGACGTCAGCGTCGGCCCGTACACCATGATCCACACCGCCGACCACGAGACGTCCGACACCGCGCGGCCCATCAACCAGCAGGGGTGGCGGGAGGCCCCGCCGGTGCGGATCGGCGACGACTGCTGGATCGGGATGGGGGCATGCATCCTGGCCGGCGTCCAGATCGGCGAGGGCTGTGTCATCGGGGCCGGCGCCGTGGTCACCAAGGACCTGATGCCCTACAGCGTGGCGGTAGGGAACCCGGCCAAGGCCATCAGGTCCCGGCGCTGATGCGGGTCCTGTTCCTCCAGCAGCAGCCCTGCATCCGCAGCCTCAAGTACGCGGTAGGGCTGCGGTCGGCGTCCGATGGGGTGCGGCTGGCCTTCGCCTACCAGGGCCAGCGCCTGAACGACTGGTACGGCACCGGCGACGACGTGTTCGACGAGTGGTTCCACCTGGGCCACGACGTGGAGGGCGGGCTGCGGGACGCGCTGGCGGCGTTCCGGCCCGACGTGGTGCACAGCCACAACCTGCCGGACCGGCTCAGTGTGCTGGCCCTGTCGTTGCTGGACGGCCGGGCCCCGGTGGTGCACGACAGCCACGACGTGCAGAGCCTGCGCCGCACCCCTTACGAGGACGGCTTCCCGGAGCCGGCCGACCCGCTCCAGCTGGAGCGGGCCGCGGTCGAGGGCTGCGCTGCCCTCATCGCGGTATCGGACGAGATGCTGGCCGAGCTGCGGGCGCGCTACCGGCTGCCGGCCCGGCACGGCTGCTTCGCCAACTACGCCCTGGCCCGGGACGTACCCGCCGAGCTGCCGCCACCTGACCGGCCGGCCCGCTCGCCCCTGCGGCTGGTGTACCAGGGGACGCTGTCCACCAACGGGGGGCACTACGACCTGCGGCAGGTGTTCCGGGCCGCGCTGGCCGGCGGCACCGTCACCATCGATGTGTTCCCGTCCCGGCCGTCGCCCGCCTACGAGGCCATGGCCGAGGAGGTGCCGGGCCTGCGGGTGCGGCCCGGGCTCGACCCCCGCCGCCTGCTGGCGGTGCTGCCCGAGTACGACGCCGGGTGGGCCGTCTTCGATCCCACCCTGAACGCGGCCCACCTCCACACGGCCCTCCCCAACAAGGTCTACGAGTACCTGGGGTGTGGCCTGCCGGTGGTCACCATGGGCCACCGGGCCATCGCCGGCCTGCTGGCCCGGCACGGGGTCGGGATCGACGTGGGCGGTCGGGACGGCCTGGCCACCCTCGGCGACCGGCTCTTGGCCGCCGATCTGGCCGGCCTGCGGGCGCGAGTGGCGGCCGTGCGCCGGGACCTCACGGTGGAGGCCAACATCCAGCCGGTGGTCGACCTCTACAAGACCGTGGTCGGGTAGGGCGGCAGTGGCAGCGACCGTCCCCGGCGTGGCCGTGGTGGGCTGCGGCCGCTGGGGCACCAACCTGGTGCGCGCCTTTGCCGGGCTGGGCGCGCTGCGCGCCGTGGTGGACACCGACCCGGCTGCCGCCGGCGCGGCGTCGGCGAGGTGGAACGTGCCGGCCCGGGGCCTGGACGAGCTGCTGGCCGAACCGGGTGTCGAGGCGGTGGCCGTTGCCACGCCGGCCGCGTCGCACGCCGAGGTGGCGGGCCGGGCGTTGGCGGCCGGCCGCCACGTGTTCGTGGAGAAGCCG
>JBOGHQ010000504.1:0-7411 GCA_050744785.1 Acidimicrobiales bacterium
ACAGCCGCCCCCAGCTGCTCGCCGAGGTCGAGCGGCAGCCGCCGGTCCCGCCATGGGGCGCAGGCCTCATCCAGGCGGTGGGCGGCCGCCTCCAGGTCCTCCACCGCCGTGCTCTCGCCGCCGCTCACCAGCGGGCGGGCCGAGCGGGCCACGGCCCGTACCCGGCCCGCGCCCAGCTCCAGCCCCAGGCTCTCGGCGGCCACGTCCTCCAGGGCGTGGGCCTCGTCGAACACCACCACGTCGTGCTCGGGCAGCACGTGCCCGCCGCCAGCCAGGTGGGCCCCGTAGAGGTGGGTGTTCACCACCACGACCTGGGCCTCCTCGGCCCGCCGGCGGGCCGACTCGGCGAAGCAGGTGTCGCCCCTCGGGCACTTGGGGGCACCGGGGCACTCGGTGGCGGTGACGCTCACGGCCGACCAGGCGACGGGCCGGGGCTCGAAGGGCAGGTCGGCCCGATCGCCGGTGGGCGTGGTGCGCGACCACTCCACCAGCTGGACCACCTCCCTGGCCAGCTCTCCGGCGCTGTCGTCCAGGTCCTCAAGGGCGAGCTGGTCGTCGCCGTCGCCGGCCAGCTCGCTGGCCCGCTGCCGGCACAGGTAGTTGGACCGCCCCTTGAGGACGGCGAAGCTCACCGGCACGCCGAGGTGGCGGGCCAGCAGGGGCAGGTCCTTGCCGGCCAGCTGGTCCTGGAGGGCCTTGGTGGCGGTGGCCACCACCACCCGCCGGCCCGAGAGCAGGGCGGGGATCAGGTACCCCAGGCTCTTGCCTGTGCCGGTGCCGGCCTGCACCACCAGGTGGCGGCCTTCGACCAGGGCCCGGGCCACCGCCTCGGCCATGGCCAGCTGGCCGGGCCGCTCTTCGCCGGCGGGCAGGGCGGCCCGTACCCGGGCCAGCGCCTCGGCCACCTCTTCGACGACGATGCCGACATCGGGCCCGGGCTCGGGCGCCCCGTCCTCGGCCACCTCGGCGGCCAGCGCCTCCATGTCCCCCTCGACCCGCACCGCGCCGACCGTACCCGCTGGCTGCGACAGGTCCGGGCACCTCCCCGCCGGTAACGGCTGCCGTCCCCAGCCGGGGCTGACGACTTACGGCGCGGGGTCGGCCCGGGCCTGCCGGGCCCGGCGCTCCACTACGGCCAGGTCCGGGCCGGGGGCGTTGCGCAGCGCCTCGATGTTGCGAGCCACGTCGTTGCTCTCCCGGGACCGGATGAGCAGCAGGGCAGCGGTGAGCCACCCGGGGTTGGTGACCCGGCGGGCCAGGCGGGCCACCCTGGCGTCGCGGGCCCCGATGGGGCCGGCCCAGTCGGCGGGATCGAGAGGGGCCAGCTCGGTGGCGAAGCGCCACGCCTCGGTGCGGGCCACCTCGATGCTGAACCGCACCACCTCCTCGTCGTGGCGGCCGCCGACGGCCGACAGGAACCTGATCCACGGCGACACCTCGCCCAGGTCCCGCTCCACCCCGCCGATGAGCAGGGCCAGGATCTCGTTGATGCGGTCGAAGTCCCGCCGCAGGGCCGGCAGCTCCTCGCCGGGCGACGTGGTGGCGGCGGCGATGCCGAGGTCCAGGTTGATGTGGGCGTTGATGCCCAGCAGCAGGTGCTGGAGGATCAGCAGCCGGGCCGCGCCGCCGGCCTCGAAGGCCAGCTCCCACGACCGGGTGGGCCGGCCGCCGTCGTCGAAGGCGGCCAGGGCGGCCAGGTAGCGGTTGGCGAAGCACACGTCGAGCCGCGCCATGCGCGGCCCGTCGTCGAAGTAGCCGCCCTCGATGCCCTCGGCCACCTTGGAGGTGACCGTGCGGTACATGGCGGCGAAGTAGCCGAGGCGGCTCTGCTTCTCGATCGACCAGTCGACCACCTCGTCGAGGGCAGCCAGGACGTCCTTGACTGTGGTGGGCAGGGCGGCGTCGGCCATGGCCCCACTCTTCCACCCGGACGGCCCGGTAGCCTCGGCGGCCGTGCGCGAGATGACCCCTACGTGACCCTGGCCGGCATGGTGGGCGTGGCCGGCGTGGCCGACTGAGCCGTGCTGGAGCTCACCCCCGAGGAGGTCCGGGTCGTGGGTGCCCTGATCGAGAAGCAGCTCACCACGCCCCAGCAACACCCGCTGTCACTCAACGCCCTGGTGGCGGCCTGCAACCAGACGTCGAGCCGCAACCCCATCGTGTCCTACGGCGATCGGCAGGTCGAGGCGGTGCTGGCCGGGCTCAAGGAGAAGCGCCTGGTCCGCTTCGTCCACCCGTCCCACGGCCGATCGGTGACGCGCTACCGGCAGGTGACCGAGGAGGTGTTCGGCCTGGAGCCGCGGGCCCTGGCCCTGCTGGCCGTGCTGTTCCTCCGCGGCCCCCAGACGGTGGGGGAGCTGCGGGGCCGCACCGAGCGCCTGGCCGACTTCGCCGACCTGGGCCACGTCGAGGAGGAGCTGGAGGCGCTGGCCGCCCGGGAGGAGCCGCTGGTCACCCGCCTGGCCCGGGAGCCGGGCCGCAAGGAGGATCGTTACGCGCACCTCCTGGGCGGGGCCGTCGAGGCCTCCGCCGCCGGCGAGCACGAGCAGGAGCCGGCACCGGCCCGGGTGGCGGCGCCGATCAGCGGCCCCGCCCTGCCCCCCTACCCCCCGGCGCCCGCCTCCGGCAGCCCGCCGGCCCAGTCGCTGGCCTCCCAGGTGGCCATCCTCCAGGCCGAGGTGGCCGCCCTGCGCCGGGACCTGGACGAGGTGCTGGCCCGGCTCCGCGCCCCAGACAGCTGAGGGGGTCCGGGAGGGATCAGGACCAGTACGGGTGCGACCCGGTGTCTGGCGGCGTGGTGAGGACCTCGGCGCCGTGCTCGCCCACCAGCAGGGTGTGCTCGAACTGGGCCGCCCGCCTGCCGTCGGCAGTGACCGCCGTCCAGCCGTCGGGCCACATGCGGGCCTGCCAGGCGCCCATGGTGACCATGGGCTCGATGGTGAACGTCATGCCCGGTTCCAGCAGGTCGGCCCGGCCGGCATCGAAGTAGTGGGGTACGTAGAAGCCGCTGTGGAACATCTCCCCCACACCGTGGCCGACGAACTGTCGCACCACCCCGAACCCGTTGGCCTCGGCGTGCTCCTGGATCGTGCGACCGATGACGTTCACGGGCCGGCCCGGCGCCACCGCGTCGATGGCCTTGGCCAGGCACTCCCGGGTGACGGCGATCAGCCGCAGTGACGCCTCGTCGACCCGTCCCACCGGCACCGTGACGCAGGTGTCGCCGTGGACGCCGTCGATGAACAGGGTGACGTCGAGGCTGGCGATGTCGCCGTCGGCCAGGGGCCGGTCGTCGGGGATGCCGTGGCAGATGATCTCGTTCACCGAGGTGCACAGCGATTTGGGGAACGGGGCCACGGGCCCCTCGTAGTTGAGCGGGCTGGGGTAGGCGTTCCGGCGCACCGCCTCCTGGTGGCACAGCTCGTCCAGCTCGTCGGTGGTGACGCCGGGCTGGGCGGCGGCAGCCACCAGGGCCACCACCTCGGCCGCCTCCCGGCCGGCCCGGCGCATGCGCTCGATCACGCCGGCCGATTTCACGGTGGGCTCGGACCACCGGTCCACCACACCGGAATCGGCGTACGAAGGCCGGTTGATGCCCTCGGGCACGGCCCGGCGGGGGCTGTGCCGCCCGGGGCGGACCGGCTCGGTGCTGGCCCGGTGGCAACGCTTGAACTTGCGGCCGCTGCCGCACCAGCAAGGGTCGTTGGACTTGACGACGCTCACCTGTCGACCTTGGCGCCGGCCCACTCGCCGGCGGGCGCGGCGGCCCGCTGGCGCAGCAGGTGGTCGGCCATCACCAGGCACACCATGGCCTCCACGATGGGCACGGCCCGGGGCAGGACGCAGGGGTCGTGGCGGCCCTTGGCGGCGAGGGTGACGGGCGAGCCGGACCGGTCGACGGTCTGCTGTTCCTGGGCGATGGTGGCGGTGGGCTTGAAGGCCACCCGCACGAACACCGGCGCCCCGTTGCTGATCCCGCCCTGCACCCCGCCCGATCGGTTGGAGGAGGTGACGGGGCGGCCGCCCGGTCCCGGCACGAAGGGGTCGTTGTGGGCCAGCCCGGTGAGGAGGGTGCCGGCGAAGCCGCTGCCCACCTCGAAGCCCTTGGCGGCCGGCAGCGACAGCATGGCCTTGGCCAGGTCGGCCTCCAGCTTGTCGAACACCGGCTCGCCCAGGCCCGGTGGCACGTTCCGGGCAACGCAGGCCACCACCCCGCCCAGCGAGTCACCCCGCCGGCGGGCGTCCTCGATGGCGGCGGTCATGGCCGCCGCCGCGCCCGGGTCGGGGCAGCGCACCGGCTCGGACTCCACCGCCTCGGCCGTCACCGTGTCGGGGTCCACCGCGGCGCCGATCTCGTGCACGGAGTCCACCCAGGCCACGACCTCCACGCCGGCCGCCGACCGCAGCAGCTTGCGGGCCACCGCTCCGGCCGCCACCCGGGCGGTGGTCTCGCGCGCACTGGCCCGCCCGCCCCCCCGCCAGTCCCGCACGCCGTACTTGGCCTCGGTGGTGTAGTCGGCGTGGGAGGGCCGGAACAGGTCCTTCATGGCCTCGTAGGCCCCCGGCCGGGCGTCCTCGTTGCGGACCAGCACGGCGATGGGCGAGCCGAGGGTGACGCCCCCGAAGACGCCCGAGAGGACCTCGGCCCGGTCGGCCTCCTGGCGCTGGGTGGTGAGCCGGCTCTGGCCGGGGCGGCGCCGGTCCAGGTCGTGCTGGATCTCCTCCACCGACAGAGGCAACTGGGGCGGGCAGCCGTCGACGACCACGCCCACGGCCGGCCCGTGGGACTCGCCGAAGGTGGTGACGCGGAAGGCGTGCCCGAAGCTGCTGCCACCCATGGCCGAAGGGTAGGGGATGGCCGGCGGTACGGCGGGAGGTCAGGCCCGGGCCGACAGGCCCCTCGTCAGCTCCTCGCCGGCGCGGGTGGCGGTCACCGGCACGTCACCGGGGATCCGGGGCAGCTCGATCTCGGCCGTCACCGTGCCATGGTCCTCCTCCCACCGCACCACGTTGAGGGTGGCGGCGTAGACGACCAGCCGGCCCAGCAAGAGCAGCCAGGCCAGGATGGCGAACACGATCCCGATGGAGCCGTACAGGGCCGACGACGAGCTGACGATGCGGGGCACGTACGTGCCCCCCACGACCTGGAGGACCTGGAGCCCGACCGCCCCGAGGATGGCGCCGGGCAGCAGCGGCCTCCAGCCCACGTCCCGGTTGGTGAGGGTGTGGAACGTCCACATCCACAGCAGGACGCCCACGGCCAGGTTGGCCACCATGGCCAGGGGCCACACCGGCCCGGGCAGGCGGCTGAGCAGGAAGGTGAGGCCGAACGACGACAGGAACAGCAGCGTGGCGCCGCCCAGCCAGGCCAGCCCGTAGAGCTTGTCCTTGATACCGCGGCCCGGTGCCTGCCACACCGAGTCGAAGGCGAACTGGAGAGCGGCCACCAGGCCCAGCCCCGACCACAGCAGGCCGGCCACGCCGATGGCCGACGCCGCCTTGCCGCTCTCCTCGGCGGTGGCGAACGCCTCCCGCAGCAGCTCGGTGGTCGTCTGGTCCTGGATGCCGAGGCGTTCGATCACCCTCCCCGGGAGGTCGGAGGCGTTGCTGGACACCAGTCCCACCACGCCGACCAGGGCCAGCAGGAGCGGGAAGAGCGACAGGAAGGCCGTGAGCGTCACCGCCGCGCCCAGGTAGTTGCCGTGGACCTCGTCGTAGCGCTTCTGCACGCGCAGTCCCGTCTCCACCCATCGCCAGCGGCGGGCCAGCGGGCAGAGGATCCGCTCGAGCACGCTGAGGCTGTACCCCGAGCGACCGCCTGTGGAACCAGGTACGGGACGTGCTCGTGGCCCGGCTCCCGGGCGGTGGCGCGGTACCGTCCAACCGTGGAGCTCGACGGCGTCGACGCGGGGCGGGTGCCGGTCCACATCGCCTGCGTGATGGACGGCAACGGGCGGTGGGCCAAGAAGCGCGGCCTGCCCCGCACCGAGGGCCACAGCGCCGGTGAGGAGGCCCTGTTCGACGCCGTGGAGGGTGCCCTGGAGCTGGGCACGAAGTGGCTCACCGTCTACGCCTTCTCCACCGAGAACTGGCGACGGCCCGCCGACGAGGTCCGCTACCTCATGCGCTTCAACGAGTCCCTACTGCTGCGCCGGCGGGACGAGCTGCACCAGCGGGGCGTGCGGATCCGCTTCGCGGGGCGGCGCGACTGGCGGGTGCCCCGCCGTCTCCTCCGCCGCATGGACGAGGCCTTGACCCTCACCGCCGACAACCGCACCATGACGCTCACCATCGCCTTCAACTACGGCGGGCGGGCCGAGATCGTCGATGCGGTGCGGGCGCTGGTGACGTTGGGCACGCCGGCCGACCGCATCGACGAGCGGGCCATCCGCTCCCAGCTCTACCTCCCGGACATGCCCGACCCGGACCTGGTGATCCGGACCTCGGGGGAGTTCCGCATCTCCAACTTCCTCCTGTGGGAGCTGGCCTACAGCGAGTTGGTGTTCACCGACGTGTTGTGGCCCGATTTCCGCCGCGGCCACCTGTTCGAGGCGGTCCGCGAGTTCCAGCGCCGGGACCGCCGCTACGGCGGCCTGGACGTGTGACGGGTGGGCCTGTACCGGGACCAGGGCGTGGTGCTGCGAACCATCCGCCTGGGTGAGGCGGACCGCATCGTCACCTTCGTCACCCGGGGCCGCGGCAAGGTCCGGGCCGTGGCCAAAGGGGTGCGCAAGACCAAGAGCCGCTTCGGCGCCCGGCTGGAGCCGCTCAGCCACGTGAGCCTGCTGCTGTACGAGGGGCGGGAGCTGGATGTGGTGACCCAAGCGGAGTCCCTCGACCACTTCCGAGCCATCCGCGAGGACCTCGACCGCGTGGGCCGGGCCGCCTCCATGCTGGAGGCGGTGGACCAGGTGGCCCAGGAGGGCGAGCCCAGCGACCAGCTCTACCAGCTGCTGGTGGGGGCCCTCCGGGCGCTGGCCGCGGCCGACTCGCCCCTGGTGCCGGCCGCGTTCTTCTGGAAGCTGCTGTCGCTGGAGGGCGCGCACCCCGTGCTGCACCGGTGCGCCACCTGCGGGGGCGACGGCGAGCTGGTGGCCTTCGACCTGGCCGAGGGCGGCGCCCTGTGCCGGGCCTGCCGGCGGGGCGTGGCCATCAGCCCGGGCGCGCTGGATCTGCTCCGGCTCATCCTCGGCGGCGGGCTGGCCGACGCCCTCAACCGGCCCCACGGGCCGGCCGGCGTGGAGCTGGAGCACCTGGCCAACCGGACGATGGAGTACCACCTCGAGCGCCGGCTGCGCTCCCTCGGTGTGCTCGACGGGACGGCGGCCGGTGCCTGCCGGTGGGCGGGGGGCTGGGACCGCAGCCCCGAGTAGCCCCGTCCCCGCGGCTCCGGGAAGGCCCGCTCGTCGTT
>JBOGHQ010000505.1:0-4130 GCA_050744785.1 Acidimicrobiales bacterium
GCGCCGTCCAGCGCTGGCGGTCCTGGGCCGGCCGCAATCCCACGAAGGGGTCCAGGCCCGGCTCGTGGTCCACCAGCGCGACCACGGTCGAGGCCTCCGTCCGCTCGACGGTGAAGCCCGTCACGGCGGGCAGCTCGTTGCGGCGCCGGCTCCAAGCCGCGGTAGTCAGGTTCTTGCGGGCGCCGGTGGCGAGGAGACGGTAGGAGGCGGCGTGGTCGCCGGCCTTCTCGGCCTCGAGCAACGCGGTGAGGGCGGCGGCGGGGGAGGGCTGCGGTGCCGCCGATCGGGCGGTGGCTCCGGTGGTGATCGGCTGGACCGGCTGGGGGGTGGCTGGTTCGTCGCCGTCGCCACTGCTGCAACCCACCCCCACCCCCACCAGCGCCAGCGCGACCACGGCCGCTCCCGCTGTCGAGCGGAGCTTCGGGGTAGCACGCATGGCCGTTCTTCGAAGCACACGCGGTGGCCGGATGTCGTCAACGGCGTCATCTCGACCGCCGGCCGGCGGCGTAGAAGGGCCATGGCAGCTCACCGGGGGAGGGGCCGCAGGAGCCTGACGCTGGCGGCTGCGGTGTTGGTCGCCGGCCTGGTCGTCGTCGTCGGGGCGGCGCCGGCCAGCGCCCACCCGCTGGGCAACTTCACCGTCAACCGGTACGCCCGCGTCGAGGTCTCGGCCGGCGTCCTACGGGTCCACTACGTGCTGGACGAGGCCGAGATCCCCGCCTTTCAAGACCGCCGAGAGGTGGCGGCCGGCCCGCAGGCGTTCGCGGCCGGACTGGCCCGCCGCATCGGCGAGGGGCTGCGGCTGGCCCTCGACGGCCAACCCGTGGCGCTGTCGCCCGTCGCCCAACGGTTGAGCCAGCCGGCCGGGCAGGGCGGCCTGCGCACCCTCCGGCTGGCCGTGACCTTCGAGGCACCGTTGCCGGCCGGGAGCGGCGCCACCACGACGTTGGCCGCCACCTTCGACGACACCAACGAGCCGGCCCGCATCGGGTGGCGAGAGGTCGTGGTGGTGGCACGGGGCGATGCGCGGCTCCTGCGCTCCGACGCACCGGCCCGGGACGTGAGCGACGAGCTGCGGGCCTACCCGGACGAGCTCTTGGCCGCGCCACTCGACCACCGGCGCGCCACCTTCTCCTTCGTGCCGGGGGCCGCTGCCGTGCCGGCCGCACCGCTCACCACGGCGGCTGCCGCGCCGGCCCGCCCCGGCGAAGGCTTGGCGGGGTTGGTCGACAGGGACGTCTCCGGCGTGGCCCTCGCCGGCCTCCTGGCCCTGGCCTTCGGCTTCGGGGCGGTACACGCCCTGGGGCCGGGCCACGGCAAGACGGTCATGGCCGCCTACCTGGTGGGGACGCGGGGCCGGCCCCGGGATGCCGTCGCCCTCGGGGGTGGGGTGTCGCTCATGCACACCGCCAGCGTCCTCGTCCTCGCCCTTGCCCTCCTGCGTCTGGACCGGGCCGTCGCCGCCGACCGCCTCTACCCGTGGCTCACCCTCGCCTCCGGGGTCCTGGTGGCGCTGGTGGGGAGCTGGCTGCTGGCCCGGCGCTGGCGGGACCGGGCCCATGCCTGGCCCCGCCACCACCACCACCACCACGACCATGGCCACGGCGCGCACCACCACGACCACCACCGGGAGCCGGCCGCCCCGCTGTCCCGGCGGGGGCTGGTGGCCCTGGCCGCCTCGGGTGGGCTCTTCCCGTCGCCCACCGCCGTGCTGGTGCTGCTGAGCGCCTTCTCGCTGCACCGGGCCGGCTTGGGCCTCGCCTTGGTCGCCGCCTTCTCCGCCGGGCTGGCCGCCACGCTGACGGCGGTGGGCCTGGTGCTGGTCTACGGCCGCGGCCTGGCCGAGCGGCGCGGGCCGAGGCTCCTCCTGCCGGTGCTGCCCCTTCTGGGCGCGTCCGCCCTCGTGGTGGCCGGCACCGTGCTCGCCGTCCGGGGCGCGGCCGGGGTGGGCTGACGCCGACGGGCGCCACCGCCACGGGGGGAGGTGGCATGTTGGTCCGCGTAGGCTGGCGGTGACATTCGGAGGAGGTGGTCCGGACGGCCGAGCAGTTCGATATCGTCGTGATCGGCGGCGGTCCCGGCGGCTACGCCGCCGCTCTCTACGCGGCTGGGGCAGGCCTGTCGGTGGCCGTCGTGGAGAAGGACAAGGTGGGCGGTACGTGCCTCCACCGGGGCTGCATCCCCGCCAAGGAGTTCCTGGAGACGGCCACGGTGTTCCGCACCGTGGCCGGCGCCAAGGAGTTCGGCGTCCAGGCCGAGCAGCCGAGCATCGAGTTCTCCACCAGCCAGCAGCGCAAGCAGAAGGTGGTCGACCAGCTGTGGAAGGGCCTCCAGGGCCTGATGAAGCGGCGCAAGATCACCACCTTCGCCGGCACCGGCCGGCTGGGGCCCGATCACACCGTCGAGGTCAGCGACGGGCCCACCCTCCAGGGCGAGCACGTGATCCTGGCCGCCGGGTCGGTGCCCCGCACCATCCCCGGCTTCGACGTCGACGGCACCCTGGTCCTCACCTCCGACGAGGTGCTGGCCCTCGACCACCTCCCCGGCTCGGCGGCGGTGATCGGTGCCGGCGCCATCGGGTGCGAGTTCGCCTCCATGATGAGCGACCTCGGGACCCAGGTCACCATGCTCGAGGCCCTGCCCACCATGCTCCCCGGCTGCGACGCGGCGGTGGTGAAGGTGGTGGCCCGCTCGTTCAAGAAGCGGGGCATCGACGTCCGCCTGGGCGTCAAGGTCCAGGGCCACCAGCCCCAGGAGGGCGGCGGCACCACCGTGTCGTTCGGCGACGGCGAGGAGGTCAGCGTCGACGCGGTGGTGGTGTCGGTCGGGCGCCGCCCCCTGTCCGATGGCCTGCTGGCCGACGGCACCGCCGTTGTGGTCGACGACCGGGGCTTCGTGGAGGTGGACCAGCGCTGCCGCACCGCCGAGCCCGGCGTGTACGCGGTGGGTGACCTGGTGGCCACCCCCCAGCTTGCCCACGTGGGCTTCGCCGAGGCCATCGTGGCCGTCAAGGACATCCTGGGCGAGGACCCGGTGCCGGTGGACTACGGCAGGGTCCCGTGGTGCATCTACTGCCACCCCGAGGTCGCCTTCTGCGGCATGACCGAGCAGGCGGCGCGCGACGCCGGCCTCGACGTGGTCGCCAAGGAGGACCCCTTCGCCGGCAACGGCCGGGCCCTCATCGTGGGGGAGCCCGAGGGGCTGGTGAAGGTCGTGGCCGAGAAGGGGCCCGACGGGCGGGCCGGCCGCATCCTCGGCGTCCACATGGTGGGACCGTGGGTCACCGAGCAGCTGGGGCAGGGCTACCTGGCCGTCAACTGGGAGGCCGTGGCCGACGAGGTCGCCGCGTTCATCCAACCGCATCCCACGCTCTCCGAGGTGTTCGGGGAGGCCGTGCTGGCGCTCACCGGAAGGGGGCTGCACGCCTGATGGCCGACATCACCATGCCGCAGTTGGGAGAGACCGTCACCGAGGGGACGATCACCCGCTGGGCCAAGAAGGTGGGTGACCACGTCGACGAGGACGAGGTCCTCTTCGAGGTCTCCACCGACAAGGTGGACTCCGAGGTGCCCTCGCCGGTGGCCGGGGTGGTGGCCGAGATCCTGGTGCAGGAGGGGGAGACGGCGGACGTGGGCGCCAGGCTGGCCGTGATCTCCGACGGCGAGGGCGGCAGCGGCGGGGGACAGGCCGAGACCAGCGCGGGGGCGGCGTCCGGCAACGGGGCCGCGCCCCCCGCTGAGGCAGCGACCGAGGAGAAGCCGGAGGCAGGGGCGGAGCCGGGGCCCGAGCCGGCCCCGGCCGAGGGGCCCGCCCCCGCGCCCGACAGGGCCGCCGAGGTGGAGGCGGCCGAGCCCGAGAACGCCGGCGCCGAAGCCCCGGCCGACCAGTCCCCTGCCTCCAATGGCGACAGCCCCGCCCCCGCGCCGGCCGAGTCAGCCGGGGGGAAGGAGAAGGCGGGCGACGGCCAGGCCCGCGTCCTCTCGCCGGTGGTGCGCCGGCTGCTCAAGGAGCACAACCTCGATCCGTCGGAGGTCACCGCCACCGGCGCTGGCGGTCGCATCACCCGGGCCGACGTCCTGGCCGTGGTGGACAGCCGCAGTGCGGGCGGCCCGGCCCGATCCGCTCCGGCG
>JBOGHQ010000506.1:0-30459 GCA_050744785.1 Acidimicrobiales bacterium
CGGCTGGACGGCACCGGCGCCGCCGCGGCCGTCCTCGCCGACGAGCTGATGGCAGGACTGGAGACGGTGATCGAGCCCCTCCACGCCCGGCAGGCCGCCGAGCTGGCCCAGCTGGAGGAGCGGGCCCGGCTCTACGGCGAGCGTTCCGCCGAGCGGAGAGAGCTCGAGGCCCGCCACCGCCGGGAGGAGCGCCGGGCTCGCACCGACGAGCTGCGCTTCGGTATGGCCACGCTCGCCGGCGTGTACCGCGACCGGCTGGCCACCGCCCCCGACCCCCGGGCCGGCGTGGCGGCCGTGGCGGCCGTCGACGCCACCAACGAGGCCCTCACCCGCAACGTCAACGTCCAGCTGCTCCTCCAGTCATTGCTGGTTCGCCTGGGCCGGCCCGCCGGTACGCTGACCACTCCGCCCGAGTAGCTCAGCCGGCAGAGCAACGCACTCGTAATGCGTAGGTCAGGGGTTCGATTCCCCTCTCGGGCTCAGTAAAACCGCAGGTCACGGCGGTGTAGTGGTCTCGCCGGATGTCTAAGGTAGCCTTCATCCCAACAAAATCCCAACAATCGATGGGAGGCGGCGTGAAGGGTGGGCTGCGGGAGAAGCGGCCGGGCGTGTGGGAACTGCGCGTCTTCCTCGGGAGGGACGACACCGGCAGGGTCCGCCACCGCAGCGAGACGTTCCACGGGGGCAAGCGCCAGGCGCAGCGCGAGCTGGCCCGGCTCGTCACGGAGCTGGAAGAGGCCGACACCGACGTCCTTCTCGAGTGGGACCGCGACACGACCATCAACGACGCTCTGGCCGGCTGGGAGCGCAACGGGTGGCAGGACCTCAGCCCGACCACGGTGCGGCGCTACAAGGGCATCTGGGACCGCCACATCCGCCACAGCATCGGGCCGCGGAAGATCCGCTCGCTGAGCCCGTACGACATCGAGCAGTTCCTACGCCAGCTCAAGGACGAGGGACTGGGCCAGGGGAGCGTCCAGTACGCGCGGGCCGTCCTCCATCGGGCCTGCCGCCTGGCCCGGAAGTGGAGCGGGAACCGCCTCCCCAACCCGGTGGCGGACACCGAGCTGCCGGAGTGGAGCCTTCGGGAGCGCCCCAAGGAGGTTCGCTGCCCTGATCTCGACGAGGTGCAGGCGCTGCTCGCAACGGCGAGGGGTTTCGACACCCGGGTGGCCGCGTTCATCCGTGTCGTGGCCGCGACGGGCGCCCGTCGAGGCGAGGTGTGTGCCATCCGTTGGTCGGACGTCGACTGGGAGAACGGGTCGGTGCTCATCGACGAGGCCGTGATCAACGGCATGGGTGGTGCCGAGGTCAAGGCCCCCAAGACCCGCGCCAGCATCCGCCGGGTTGCCCTCGACCGTGGCACCGTGGCCGAGCTCGACGCGCTGCGCACCGATCGGCTCCAACTGGCAGCACTGTGCGAGGTCGAGCTCGCCACTGACGGCTTCGTCTTCGCCACTGACCCCACCGCCGTGGTCCCACCCCATCCCGATGGGCTGAGTCACGCATTCACGAAGGTGCGGAACCTCGCCGGCGTAGCCGCCGACGTCCACCTCCACTCGCTCCGCCACTTCCAGTCGACGACCCTCGACTCGGTGATCACCGAGGCCCAGAAGCAGGCACGCCTCGGTTGGTCAACAGTCCAGATGGCGCGGCACTACACCGGCGCGCTCACCACCGAGGACCGCAGGGCTGCCGAGCACGTCGGCGCCCTGTTCGGGCCGCCGTCGAACGACGCAGCGCCAAAGAGGTCGGCGGTACGCCACCCGAAGCATTCGGATGCGGACCAGAGCGGGGGCGCGGCCGGAACCGGAACCGGAACCGGAACCCGAACAGCGTCATCCGGCTGCTCCCCGTCTTCCCCCTGCCATGGTCGGCAACTCGCCCCCAGTGAGTGCCACCCTCGGGATGCGGTAACGCCTGCGGACTCACGTGGTCACGACCGGTAGCGGCAGATCGCCGCGGCTGATGGAGCGGTAGAGCGAGGAGCGGCTCTGGCCGAGCAGCTCTGCGGCGAGTGGCAGGTGCGCAGCGTCGCTGACCTTGTCCCGCGCGACCGCAACGATCTCAAGAGGGCACTAAAGCGGAGCTACACAGCCCGCAGCGGGTTCGTTCACCAAGGATCTCGCGGGGTGAAGCTGGGTAGTGAGGTGGCGCGACGTGCGTCAGGGACTACGACGGACCTGTCGTTTGCCGCACTTCGGCTCCTCTTGCGGAGCCTCATCACGTTGGAGCTCAGCGACCAAGCAGAAGCGGCGGTCGAGCTACCAGACCTGTGGTACGGCTTTGACGAGTCAGCGCCAGGCGGAGAACCGTCCTAGTTGAGGCGTGCAGATCGGTCGCCCACAGGTCGTGTGCGACCTGACGGCTCGTGATGGGAACGGCCCGACAGGGCATGCCGGCGGGTCGGGGGACTCACCAGATCCCTGGCCCCAACGTACGGGTCATGGCCGCGGGATTCCCCAGGCGACGAAGCCGGCGCCAAAAGCAAGGGTTTCCACCTGCAGGTCCCCAACGAGCTGCTCCATGTGGCTCCAGGGCCGCTCAAAGGCTTCGAAGGTCCTCGCCCATGGCCAATGGAGAGCGAACACGGCAATGTTCAGCGCCGGCATCCACGGCGGCGCCCACTTGCCCCCGATGGCCACGGCCCGCCCGCCGGGCCGCAGCTGACCCAGCACGTTTTTCAGCGCGATGGGGGATCGAAGGATGTCGTGGGTGGCGCAAAAGAGGGCGGCGTCGCAGGCAACTGGGAGCCTCGCTTCCTCCGCCGGCTCGTGGAGAAGCGTCACGTTGCCCCAACGATGGGCCTCGACCCGGCTGGCCGCGCGGCTCAGCATCTCGGGGCAGCGCTCGATGCCGATGAGCCGGCCTTGCCGCCCGATCCGTTCCTCGATGAGCGGGAAGCACAGGCCCGTTCCACAGCCCACATCGACCACCACCTCACCGGGACGGAGCCGCAGCAGTTCCACGGCCCACCAGCGGTAGTGCCGGAAGCAAGCCGTGCTGGCGTCGTAGAGCTCGGCCGAACCTCGGTGGATCTCGACCGACGAGTCACGCTCCGGCCCGTGCTCCCCCCCTCCGCCCGGCGCGGCAAGCTCCTTGTCGTAGTGGATGCAAGACGCGGCCTCTGACGCGGGGCTGCTCTCGCTCGCCCGTCCACTCCATGGAGGCGTCCTCGGCTGTAGGACGCCGCCGCGGCGCGGTACCAGTTCAGGTATCGGCATGGACCGGCACCACCGTCAGGTCGGGGAGCTCGATCACGGCGGCCACCCTCGCCCCGACCGGGTCGATTCGGATGACTCGTCCCGCCTGTTCGTCGCTACGCCACACCGTGGCCCACAGCGCTCCCTCTCCGTGGCGCAGCCTGGTGACCAGGCCTTCGACGGGAACGGTGGCGAGCGTCGCGTAGGTCGTGGGATCGATCTTTCGGACCGTGGAGCGGACGGCCTCGGAAGCCTCGCTCTTCGCTGATGTCGTGGTGACCTCCCAGAGCGCGCCTTCGCCGACATCAAAGCTCTCAGGCATCTCGCCGAGACCCAAGGTCGAGACACGCCTGCTCGTCGCCGGATCTATCCGCACAATCCGCGGACCGTGCCGGCCGCAGTCGACGGAAACCCAGACACCACCCTCGCCCACGCTGACCTGCGCCGGCCTCACCCCCAGGCTCAGCCGGGCCACCACTCGCCCAGCGGCAGGGTCGATGCGTGCGAGATCCCCCTCTACGCCGTCGAGTACCCACACCGAGCCGTACGCCACCGCCACGGAGTCGAGGCTGCTGCCGACGGGGATGGTCGTGGCCACCGTGTCGGATACCGGGTCGATGCGAGTGACCGACCCTTTGAACACCCCGGTGACCCACACCGCGCCTGCTCCCACCGCGACCGAGCACCCCGCCCAAGCCCATGGGTCCGGCTCCTCCTCGAGCGGGATCGTGGCCCGCACCTCGGCGGTGGCTCCATCCCGTCGCAGGATCCGCCCCCCGGCGTCGCCCGACCAGATCCCCCCGCAGCCAGCGGCGAGGTCCAGGACGGGGTAGTCCGAGTCGTCGGCGAGCTGGGGGACCATCGCCACTACCCGGTTGCTCCGTGGGTCGATCCGCACCAGGACCGGGAAGGCGCTGTCGCCAACCCACACGGCTGCCTCTCCCACGGCGAATGCACCGGGGCAGAACCGAAGCCTCATGGACTGCTCGGGCTTTGCTACCTCATCAGGTTCGATGGCTCGATCGCCTCCTTCCCATCCTGGTGTAAAGAGGGGGCCCCCATGGGTTGTTGGTGGGCCCGTGCGCCTCACCGGCAACGCAAGCAGCCGCAGCGCTGTCGATCCGTTCGGAGGTGAACTGGTTGGGCCCACGGCGCCCTGAGCCTCTACCCGGGACCGGGCCTGTGGCCCTCCGAGCAACCGCCGTCATAGAGCCTCCTCGCTGTCGTCCAAGTGCCTGAGAGCCGGCGGGCCGGTGATCTCCAGGGTTCGGTGCGCATGCTGCCAGCCGGGAGCTGTTGCCACTCGACCACGAAGTCGTTGTCGTTGGACCTCCGGCGCGCAAGTCGTTCGTCCATCCAACTGACCGGCGGCGGAGTGGCTTCCTCCTCTGCGCGGGACCGGTCGACGCTCGGGAGGCAGGCCGCTTCTGGACCCGGGGGTCCAACATCTCGGGGCATTCTCGCCTTCGCATCCTTCCCTTGTGAGGTCGCCCCCCCGGGTGCCGAGGAGAGGCCTCCCCGGCACATGACCGATCAACTCCTGCTGGATGCTCGCACCACTCTCGGTGCGATCGCTGCCTCGGGCGTCACTTGCCGTGCGGGCGACGGCTGGGCCTCGTCGAGACGTCGACGCCGCCGCGCCTCCCCAACAGCCCAGATGACGGCCTGCACTTGCCGGTCCTGGGCTCTCTCCCCGGGCACTGGCACCACCTCCTGTCCCAGCCGGAACTTGAGGGCCTGCCGCCGCCTCGGAGGTTTTCGTGACAGCGGAGTCTTCGCTGTCACCCGGCAATTGCAAACCTATGAGTCCCGCTTGAGGCGCGCCATCCAGGAGAATACGGAACGCGTCCAGGGAAACTACGGAGGTGCTCTACAGTCATGCCGACGGTTGTTGCCCCCCGGCACTGCGCTCCCGGGGAGCCTGTCGCCTACGGATCTTGCGGGACGATGCCTCGACGCACTGCGTAGCGGACCAACTCGGCCTGGCTGTGCAGGGCCAGCTTCTTCATCAGGTGGGCCCGGTGGGTCTCGACCGTTCTCGGGCTGATGAACAGCGCTTCCCCGATGGCGACGTTTGTGTTCCCCTCGGCCACCAGCCCAAGCACCTCCCGCTCACGGTCGGTGAGCATGTCGAAAGGATCGTAGCGTTGCCCCGCCCGACGGGCGTAAGCCTCGACGGCGCGCTCGGACAGCGGAGGGCTCAGGTAGCGGCGGCCGGCCCCCACCTCTCGGACGGCCCGCACAAGTTCCGCCGGCCGGGCCTGCTTGAGGGCGTAGCCGAAGGCGCCGCTGCGCAGCGCCTCGAGTACGGAGGCCTCGTCGTCGTGCATGGACAGCACCAGCACCCGGGTCTCGGGCCAGCGGCGGCGTAGCTCGCGAATGACGACGCCGCCGCCACGGCCTGGCATCATCAGATCGAGCACGACCACATGGTGGCGCAGCACTTCCACGAGGGCGGGCGCCACCTCGCCGCCCTCGGCCTCCCCCACGACCTCGAAGTCGGCCTCGGAGGCCAGCAGGGCCCGGAGTCCCTCCCGCACCACAGGGTGGTCGTCGGCGAGGAGAACCCGGAGGGTCATCGCTCCGGGCCAGGCGTGTCGACCAGCGGGAGCTCGGCGACGATGCTGCTGCCCGCTCCCGGCCGGGATCCCACCCGAAGCCGGCCGCCGGTCGAGCGGGCCCCCTCCTCCATCCCGACCGGGCCGCTGGTGAGGGCGGCCCGAGCGGCCTCGACCTCGAAACCGACCCCCTCATCGGTTACCTCGATGACCACCGATCCCTCGGCCAGGACGCAGCTCAGGGTGCCCCTGCCTATCCCGGCGTGGCGGGCCACGTTGGTGAGGCCCTCCTGGCGATCCGGTACGCGGCAGTCTCGGTCTTGGGCCTGAGGCCACCGACCAGGCCCGAGTGATCGAGCGTCACCTCCACGCCGGTCTGGGCCGTGAACCGCTCGACGAGCCGCAGAAGGGCGGGCCGCAGGCCCAGATCGCCGAGGACGGCGGACGGAGGTCGAGGGAGGGACCCTGCACCCGCTCCAACAGCACGCCCACCAGGGCCCGCGCCCGGCCAGGCGGCCGCCCAGGGCCTCGGTGGGTAGGCGCTCCACGTTCTTCAAGGTGAGGTTGAGGCTCGGTCAGGGTGTGGGAGCGGGACTCGACTCCCAGGCCGGCTACACCTTGGCGTAGGTGAGCCCCTGTGGGTGATGGAGGACCTCTCCCGGGAGGACCGCTTCCGGGTCCCGCGGTCAGCGGCTTGAGCGTCATCATCGTCCGGGCCGAGCGCCATGTGGGCGATCCTCCGTGCCCACGCCACCACGCGGCGACCCTTCAGCACCGACGACGCCCACTTCCTGCAGGCCGTGGCCCACGTGCTGGCCGAGTCGGTCGAGCGCGCCGAGATGGAGCAGGCGCTGCGGGCCGCGACCAGGAACGCCCTGCGCCAGCGGCTGGGCCTGCCGGGCCGCCAACGCACAGCAGGCCGAGCGGCGCCACATCGCCCGAGAGCTGCACGACGAGATCGGCCAGCCGTGGGCGCGCCCCACGCAGCCCTCCTTCCACCCCGTCGGCCCGCAGGAGCAAGGCCCGGGAGGAGCTCGAGGACCTTGGCGTACTCGAGGTCGAGGGTACGGGCGACGAGGCCGACGGCGGCGTCCATGAGGACCGCGACGTCGGGGTCGGCCAGTGCAAGCGCGCCCAGCTCGGCCCGATTCCCGCGCCTGCCGTCACGCCAGCGGAGGCTCGACGGCCTCCGGCTCGAGGCGGTCTCCTCGGTCTGCCGGACGGAGTTCGAGGGATGGACGCGGCTGACTCTTGGCGAGACGTGCCGGCGACCGAGACGACGAGCACGAAATGCTGAGCCGGTCACTGGACTCGACGTCGTCGGCCAGCGCCGAGGCTTGGAGCTCCCTCCAGGTCTGATCTGATCCGACGGATGAAGTCAAGATGAACCGCCCGCCATGGCGGCGGGCGCGTTGCGCCGCCAGGAGGAGAACGGCGAGCGCTTCGGGACCAAGCGCTGTTGTGTCCTTCAGATCCACCACCAAGGCAAGGTTGCCCTGGTCTTCGATGAGGTCGGTGAGGACGTGCTCCAATGCCACAGATCCGACGCCATCGAGGACCCCGCGCACCGTCACGACGACGATGCCAAGGGCTCGACCGACGGCGACCGAGAGCTGTGGCGGTGGGGTCGTGGGATCCACCGCCCTAGCACCAGTAGGCCACCGGTCCGCGCCTCCCTCTGGCCTCACCGTTGCGCGGTAGCTCGCCAGGGGAGCTGGCAGTCGACCACGAAGTCCGCACAGCCGGATTGGGTCATGCCCGCCCCGGCGGGATTCGCGTTTCCGACGATGGCCCCCTTCCCGCACGCGCTCGGTCGAGGGGAGACGACTTGCGGGTTGGGGTTAGCGAGCACCAGGCAGGGGCTTCATGGGTATCTTGACCCCTTTCGGATCCAGGTCGGACACAAGGCCTCCCCGCGACCAGCCAGCCACCGCCTACCGGCCGACCGGCAGGCATGCTACTCGGACAGACCTCCCCGGTCAACGGCCGTGCGATGGGATCGAGTGCCGGCTCGAGCGATAGAGGTGCCAGCACCCGGGGCGGAACCTTACAGGTAGCTGACCATGATGTCGCCTAGCATGAGGAGAGGGGTGCTCTCCCCCCACGCCGAGTCGCCCCCTGGGAGGCTCGACCGTTTCGGAGCGGGGAAATCGGGAAGTACGGTCTGATGGCGCAGCAGTCTCGCGAACGAGTCTTGGACTCGGCGCTTCGGCTTTTCGGCCAGCGCGGCTTCGGCGGCACCTCGCTCCAGGCCATCGCCGACGACGTGGGCATGACCAAAGCCTCGGTGTACCACCACTTCCGGGCCAAGGCCGATCTGCTCGAGGTCCTCGCCCAACCGTTCCTCGATCGTCTCGAGACTCTGCTCGCGAGACCGGCCGATTCCTCCGGTCCAGCACGCTGTCGCATCCTGCTCGAGGGATACCTGGACGCCTTGGTCGAAGCCAGGGTCCTGGCCACGCTGCTCATCGGCGACCCCACGGCCTCGGGCCACCCGGCATCAGCGCGGTATCGCCTTCAACGGAGCCGCCTGCGCCACCTTCTGGCCCGTTGCGGCTCCCGTCCGGCGGACGCCGTGCAGGTGGCCTGCTGCCTCGGGGCCATCCATAGCGCGGTCATTGACTTTTCCGACATCCAGCCGGCGGAGAACCGCACCGCTGTCGTCGATGCGGCGATGGCGGCCCTCGGCCTAAGCCCCCCGCAACGAGTTCGGACACGCACCCGCTCCTGACTGTGCCGACTTGAGTGTGCCGACCCCGGCCAAGCCCGCCGTTGAGCGCGTGGTACAGGCTAGGGCTGAGTGGCCAAACTCGATGCCTGCCAGCTCGAGGGGCCCGGATCGAGTGGGCTGAGGGGGAGCTCGGCATTGGTCCTCCTGCCGGGGACGGCGGACCCGGGCTTGCTGGTCGGGCCGTTAGTTCGTTAGTTACTTCGACCTGAAAAACGAAGATCAGGAACCCTTATGGGACAAGGGTTTCTAGCCACGAGGGTCCTCGCGTTCCGGCCCGAATGTCGTCATGATGGCCTCAACCCCTTACGTGACAAGGAGTTGAGGCCATCGTGTTCCGTACCGTAAGCGACCAACCCACGCTGTGGGAGTCGGTTATCCCGGAGTGCCTGATGGGCCTGCCGGGCGACTTGGCCGGGATCGACGCACTGTTGGACGACGAGCGGTTCTTCGAGCCGTTCCGGGCCTTCTTCCACCCGAGTGCCGGCCGGTCGTCGATCCCGATGGAGACCTACCTGCGGATGATGTTCTTGAAGTACCGCTACCGGCTCGGCTTCGAGCCGCTGTGCCGGGAGGTGGCCGATTCCCTGGCGTGGAGGCGGTTCTGCCGGGTGCCGCTCGGCACCGTCGTTCCCCACCCGACCACGCTGATGAAGATCACCTCCCGCTGCGGGACCGCCGCGGTGGAAGGCCTGAACGAGGCGCTCCTGACCAAGGCGGCGGAGAACAAGGTCATCCGCCTCCACAAGGTCCGCGCCGACACCACGGTGGTGGAGGCCAACGTCGCCTACCCGACCGACTCGGGCCTGTTGGCCAAGGGCGTGGCCAAGTTGGCCAGGCTGAGCCGAAAGGTCAAGGCGGCAGGCCTCGCCTCCCGCACCAACGCCCGCGACCGCACCCGCTCGGTGCGCCGCCGGGCGCACTGGATCGCCGCCTGGCTGCGCAAGCGCAACGACGCCGCCAAGGCCGAGGTGAAGTCGATCACCGCCGAGATGGCAGGCATCGCCGAGGCCGCCGCCGCCGAAGCCCGCCACCTGGCCAACAACGCCCGCCGGGGCCTGCGCCGGGCCGGCGACGCTGCGTCGGAGAAGGCTGCCGCCGTGGTGGCCGAGCTGGAGCGCACGGCCACCGCGGTGGAGCGCATCGCCGCCCAGACCCGGGTCCGCCTGGCCGGCGAGGTCCCCGACGGCTCCACCCGGGTTGTGTCCTTGCACGACCCCGACGCCCGGCCCATCGCCAAGGGACGTCTCGGACGCCCGGTGGAATTCGGCTACAAGGCACAGGTGGTGGACAACGCCGACGGGATCGTGCTCGACCACACCGTGGTGAAGGGCAACCCGCCCGACGCCCCCATGCTGGTGCCGGCCATCGCCCGCATCGCTGCCCGCTTCGCCAAGGTGCCCCGGGCCGTCACCGCCGACCGCGGCTACGGCGAGGCGGCCATCGACGCCGGGCTGGACGAGCTCGGGGTGAAGAAGGTGGTGATCCCCCGAAAGGGAAAGCCGGGCGCGGCCAGACGGGAGGTGCAGGGCCGGCGCGGGTTCCGCACCCTGGTGAAGTGGCGGACCGGGTCGGAGGCCCGCATCTCCTCGCTCAAGCGCGACCACGGCTGGCGGCGCACCCTGATGGACGGCATCGACGGGGCCGAGACGTGGTGCGGGTGGGGCGTGGTGGCCAACAACGCCACCAAGATCAGCGGGCTCGTCGCCGCCAAGCAAGCGCCCGCCGCACCCGAGCGAGCGGCGAAGGCGCCGGACCATGGCGGGTCCGGACCACCGGGGCGCCGCCGAACCGCACCTGCAGCCTGAGCCGTTCTCGTCCCTCGCTTCACCCGGCACGCCCAACGGCCCCGGAACGGGCCAAACGGGAGGCCGGAAGTTCGAAGCGAGGAGCGAGAACGTCCACGGTGGGCCGGCTCAGCCCGGTTTCAGGGGAAGCCACGGCCGGGACCGGCCGACTTTTTCAGGTCGAAGTAGTTAGGACAAGAGAATCGCGATCGCTGCCGTGACGGCTTCGTCGCGCACGGCCGTCGGATCGACGTCAGTGAGGTCCAAGACGGCACCCTGGACCGCTCCCAGCGCTGAGGCGGCGCGGACCCGATGGTGGTCCAGGTCGTCACCCGTGCCGGTGGCCAACTCGTCCCGGAGGCGGATCAGACCAGCGCGAACGGCGACCACCGCGTCGCTGGAGCCGGCGGTGGGATCTCTCAGGATCACCTCAACAAGCAGGCGGTGCTCCACTAAGGCGTCGTGATAGCTCTCAAGCACGCCGCGCAGCTGGTCGGGCCGGAGAAGATCGGCGGTGCAAGCTGCGTCCAGGACCTCATTGAGTCGGGTGAGAAGAGGCGCGGCAAGTTCAGCGAGGATCTCGTTCTTCGCCCCGAAAGCGGCGCTAAGCTCCGCCTCGCTAAGGCCAGCCGCGCTGGCGATCTCGGCGAGGGTGGTCAGGGCGTACCCGCTCGTGCGGAGGCGGCCAAGAGCCGCAGATGCGACCCGGCCCTCGCGGGCCGTCGGGTCCATGCCTCCTCCTCACCGGGGGCTGACGCTCCTCCGGCTATAGGTCCTCCGGCTATTTCAATAGTACGCCTGGGCTGAGCAGAAGTCAGTGTTTCCTATCGGGAGACCGCCCGGGAAGCATCGTGGTCGTCGGCCAGCCCATCGCGAGAAACATCCGGTTGCCTATCCGAGGCCATGTGGGGTGTGATCCCGTTACTGCCGCCGCTGAGAGCGACTATCTGCAACTATCTGCTGGTCAACCCGTGGCGGGCGGCGCTGGCGCGTGCTCTGTCGCCAGACGCGGTGGAGCGGCTGTTCGTCCGCCTGTCCGACAAAGCCGTCCCCCCGTGATCGTCTTTCACGGTGACCAAGATCCGATCGTCGGCAGCATCAACGCCGACCACCTCGTCGCGACGCCCTGACGACGTTCGATCGTGGCGTGGTGGCGTCGACACTACCGGGACGGGTTCAGGGCGGCCACGCCTTTGACCGCACCGTCTACAAGGACCGCGACGGCAAGGCGCTCGTCCAGCAGTGGATCGTCCATCGGGCGAGTCATGCCTGGTCTGGAGGGAGCGCCAAGGGCTCCTACACCGATCCCCGGGGACCCGGTTGGCGAGGCCTCGGCGAGCGCTACGGGCAGTTTCCTGCTCACCCGCCACGACAGGGCCAATCGGCCCTGGTGGCACGACTCGCACGCGTATTTCAGTCGATATCCATCGACATCGGGCGATCCGAACCAGACCCAAGCGAGGTCATTGCTTCGTATGTCTTCTTTCCCGCAGGCATACGCCGCCAACGGGCTCGGCCGTGTCATCCTGGTTCGATGGCTGTGGACCTCGACAAGGGCCCTGAGGGGTCGCGCCTCCCAAACGGGCGGATCATCGAGCTGGCGGGTCGTGGTGCGGCATTCGTGCGCGAGGTGCCGGGACCACCTGGAGCCCCGGCCGTGGTCCTTCTCCACGGATTGACGGCTACCGCCGACCTCAACTGGAGTGCCTGCTTCGACCCGCTCGGCCGCTCCTTTCGGGTGCTCGCGCCCGACCTGCGCGGCCATGGCCGTAGTCCCCGGTCCTGGGCACGGTTCACGCTCGAGGACTGTGCCGACGATGTGGCTGCCCTGGCCGACGCTGT
The DNA here is from genome assembly GCA_050744785.1 of Acidimicrobiales bacterium. Lineage (GTDB taxonomy): Bacteria > Actinomycetota > Acidimicrobiia > Acidimicrobiales > JBOGHQ01. The sequence goes on from JBOGHQ010000506.1 coordinate 12,119, forward strand.
GGGAGTCGATCGCATGATCGCGGTCGGCTACTCCATCGGCGGCCTCGTGGCCCAGCTCGTATGGCATCGCCGTCCGGAACTCGTGACGGGCCTGGTGCTGTGCGCCACGGCCGCCGACTTCCGGGCCTCGCCTGTGGAACGGCTGATGCTGATGAGCGTGCCCACCTTCGGCGTGGCCATCCGGTTCATGCCTCCGGTGTTCCAGGGGGGCACTGAACTCGTGGGCGCGGCGCTGTTCGGCCACGTCACCGATGATCTCACCCGCCGGTGGATGTCTGCTGAGATGCGTCGCGCCGATCTCGCCACGGTCATCGATGCAGGTTGTGCCGCGGCCAGCTTCACCTCCCGGAGGTGGATCGGTGAGGTCGACGTGCCAACCGCGGTGGTCATCACCAGCCGGGATCGTGTGGTGCCCCCCACTCGTCAGGTCCAGCTGGCCCGGACCATCCCCGGGGCCACGATCCACCCGGTCGATGCCGATCACGGCGCTTGCATTGCACAGCCGCAGCTGTTCGTCCCGACGCTGGTTCAGGCGTGCAGATCGGTCGCCGACAGGTCGTGGGGCGACCTGACGGCTCGTGATGGGAACGGCCCGACAGGGCATGCCGGCGGGTCCTTTGACGGCGCTGGGACAGGGGCGGGCTGAGGTAGCGGTCGCCGGCCGCCACCGTCCGGATGCCGCGCGCCAGCTCCCCCGCGGGGGCCTGCTTGAGGGCATAGCCTGCAGCGCCGCTGCGCAGGGCCTCGACCACATATGCCTCGCTGTCGTACATGGTCAGGATGAGGACCGGAGGAGCGAGCGGGTCCTGCGCGAGCTGACGGATCACCTCAAGGCCGCTGCGTCCCGGCATCATCAGGTCGAGCACGACGACGCGGGGTGGAGCCGCTCGACCAGGTCGGCAACCTCGGAACCGTCATCGGCCTGACCGACCACTTCGAAATCGGAGTCGGCCTCCAGCAGGGCGCGGACGGACGCCTTCACGCACGACGGGGTGGTCGTCGGCCAGGATGAGCTGGAGGGTCAACTCGGTCTCGCTCTACGCGTCGGGGAACGCAGCAAGGACGGCGGTGCCGCGGCCGGGCTCGGTATGCAGCCATAGCCGGCCACCCGCCGAGCGGGCGCGCTCCTCTATGCCGGCGAGCCCGCTGCTCCCTTCCGTCGCGCTCTGGTACAGCCCGCAGATGTCGCGCACCGGCGCCCAGAACGTCGGGTCGTCGCGACGGTTGAGCCTGCCCCGCACCTTGGTCAGGCCGATGTCCATTGCGGCGAGGATGCGCCACACCTGCGACACCTACACCTTGACGCCTTGGGCGCGCAGCTCTCGGCCACCTCGACGCAAGGTCCAGGTGGCCACGGGATCGGCCGGGTCGCGCTCGGATGTCGCGACGGCGGCCACTTCAACGTTCGTCGTGACCCAGCCGGCGGAGCCGGCCCGTCCTCGGCCGGTCGTTCAGGCCCCCCGCGGCCAGCCACGTTGGCGTCGACCTCCCGGACCACCACGTCAAGACCGGCCCGGGCGGACACCTCGGCGATGCCCGAACCGTGAGCCCGCAGCCCACCCCGACCCGCTCCACGGCCGTCACCAGGCTCGCCGGTCCGACCCGAGCTCGTGCACGCGCACGGTGTTCGTGCTGCCGACCTGGCCGGGGCGACCGGCGACGATGACGACCTTGTCACCGGCCTCGGCCCGTCCGAGCCCCAGCATGGTGTCCTCGACCAACGACACCGCGCCGTCGGCGCCCGTGGCCACCGGGGCCACGAACGTCTCGATCCCCCAGGCGAGCGCCAGCTGGCTGCGCACCGCGGGGACTGGCGTGAACGCCAGCACCGGGGTGGGGGAGCGGTGGCTGGCCAGGCGCTGGGCGGTGCGGCCGGTCTGGGTGAACACGGCGACCGCGCTGGCACCGACCACCCGGCCCACCGCCGACGCGGCGGCGGCGATGGCGTCCTGTGACGACGCCGGCTCGCCGGTCAGCGGGGGAATGCGGCTCAGCTCCTGGTTTTCGGCCGCCTCGACCACCCGCGTCATGGTCGACACCGCCTCCACGCTGTGCTCGCCCACGCTCGTCTCGCCGGCCAGCATGAGGGCGTCGGCCCCGTCCAGCACGGCGTTGGCCACGTCGGACGCCTCGGCGCGGGTGGGGCGGGAGTGGTGGATCATCGACTCGAGCAGCTGGGTGGCGATGATGACCGGCTTGCCGCGCTCGCGTCCCAGCTGCACGACCCGCTTCTGGACCATCGGCACCTGCTCCAGCGACACCTCGATGCCGAGGTCGCCCCGCGCCACCATGAGGGCGTCGAAGGCGTCGACGATCGCGTCGAGATCGTCGACGGCTTCGGGCTTCTCGATCTTGGCGATGACCGGCACAGTACGGCCCTCAGTGGCCATCACGTGGCGCACGGCCGCAGCGTCGGCGGCCTCCCGCACGAAGGAAAGCGCCACCATGTCGACACCCAGGTGAAGGGCGAACCGCAGGTCGTCGACGTCCTTGGCGGTGAGGGCGGGGACACCCATCCGGGTGCCGGGCAGGTTCACGCCCTTGTTGTCCGACAGCGGCCCGCCCTCCACCACCTGGAAGTTGACGGCGCGGCCGTCGGACGACACCGCGCACAGCTTGATCATGCCGTCGTCGATCAGCAGGGTGTCGCCGGGGGCCATTTCACGGGCGAGGGCCTCGTAGCTCACCGAGGCCCCCTCGCTGGTGCCCGGGCCCGGCTCGGTCGTCACGGTGAACGTGGAACCCGGCACGAGGACGGCGGCGCCACCTTCGAACCGACCGAGGCGGATCTTGGGGCCCTGGAGGTCGGCCATCACGCCTACCGCCCGCTTGGTGTCATCCGAGGCCTGGCGAACGGCGGCGTACAGCGAGGCGTGCTCGTCGTGGTTGCCGTGGGAGAAGTTGAGGCGGGCCACGTCCATCCCCGCCTCGACCAGGGAGCGCACCCGCTCGGGCGTGCTCGACGCCGGCCCGAGCGTGCACACGATCTTGGTCCGCCGGCCGCCACCACCGCGTTGCCGCGGACGGCCGTGACCGTTCTCCGGTCTCGGTGCGTACCCGGTTGTCAGACCTTCCATGGTTCTACGGCCTCCGCATCGACGTGGTATCGGGCCATGGCGTCGTCGACCTCTTCCGCCTTGGCGTCGCCGAGCTGGGCCAGGGCGGCCAGCACGGTGACGACCAGGTGGGCGGCGTCGGTCTCGAAGTGGCGGCGCAGGGCCTCTCTGGAGTCCGACCGGCCGTAGCCGTCGGTACCCAGGGTGATGAGGTGGCCGGGGACCCAGCGGGCCACCTGGTCGGGGACGGCCTTCATGAAGTCGGTGACGGCGACGAACGGCCCCTCCGAGCTCGAGAGGACCTCGGTGACGTAGGGCGTGCGGGCCAGGCCCGAGGGGTGCAGGCGGTTCCACCGCACGGCGGCGAGGGCGTCCTCCCGCAGGGCCTTGTAGGACGTGACGCTCCAGAGCTCGGCGGCCACGTCGTGGTGCTCGGCCAGCAACTGCTGGGCCTCCCGCGCCGCCTCCTGGGCGGCGCCGCTGAAGAGGATGCTCCCCCGGCGCGACGGTCCGTCCGGTGCCGGCGCGAAGCGGTAGATGCCCTTGAGGATCCCCTCCTCGACACCGCCACAGCCTCCGGAGCCGGCGGGCTCGGCAGGCATGGCCGGCATCGGGTAGTTCTCGTTGTAGAGGGTGAGGTAGTAGAAGACGTCCTCGGGGTCGTCGCCGTACATCCGGTCGATGCCGTTGCGGATGATGGTGGCCACCTCGAAGGCGAAGGCGGGGTCGTAGGCGGCCAGGTTGGGGACCGTGGAGGCCAGCAGCAGGCTGTGGCCGTCCTGGTGCTGCAGCCCCTCGCCGTTGAGCGTGGTGCGGCCGGCGGTGGCCCCCAGGAGAAAACCTCGGCCCTGCAGGTCGCCGACGGCCCAGATCAGGTCACCGACCCGCTGGAAGCCGAACATCGAATAGAAGGTGTAGAAGGGGATCATGGGCTCGCCCCACGTGGCGTAGGACGTGCTGGCGGCCGCGAACGACGCCATCGACCCCGACTCGGTGATGCCCTCCTCGAGGATCTGGCCCTCCGTACTCTCCCGGTAGGCCAGCTTCATGGCCCCGTCGACCGGCTCGTAGCGCTGGCCCAGCGGGTTGTAGATCTTCACCTCGCCGAACAGGGCGTCGAGGCCGAAGGTGCGGCCCTCGTCGGGGATGATGGGCACGACCCGCCTACCGACCGTCTCGTCGCGCAGCAGCGACCTGAGCAGTCCGGCGAAGGCCATGGTGGTGGACACCGCCCGCTTCCCGGAGCCGCCGAGCAGGTTGTCGAACACGGCCGGCGCGGGAAGGCCGGTGGGCTTGGCCCGCAGCACCCGGTGGGGGAGCGATCCGCCCTGTGCCGTCCGGCGCTCGTGCAGGTACTCGTGCTCGGGTGTGCCCTCCGTCGGGCGGCAGTACGGCGGCAGCTTGGCCTCGAGGGCGTCGTCGCTGATCACGTCGCCGAGGCCCAGCCGGTCGCGCATGGCGACGAGCTGCGGCCGGGGCATCTTCTTCATCTGGTGGGAGGCGTTGCGGGACTCGATCTCCGCGCCCAGCCCGGCTCCCTTGACGCTCTTGGCCAGGACCACGCTGGGGGCGCCCACGTGGGCCGTCGCCGCCGCGTAGGCCGCGTACAGCTTGCGGGGGTCATGGCCCCCCCGGGGTAGCAGGAAGATGGGATCGTCGTCAGGCAGGCCCTCGACCATGCGGTGCAGCCGGGGGTCGGCACCGAAGAAGTGGTCGCGCACGTAGGCCGGCCCCTCCACCGAGTACTTCTGGAGCTCACCGTCGAGGGTGCTGTTCAGCCGGTCGAGGAGCACGCCGTCGACATCTGCGGCCAGGAGGTCGTCCCACCGGGAGCCCCAGACCACCTTGACCGCGTTCCAGCCCGCGCCCCGGAAGACGGCCTCGAGCTCCTGGACGATCTTGCCGTTGCCCCGCACCGGGCCGTCGAGGCGCTGGAGGTTGCAGTTGACCACGAAGACGAGGTTGTCGAGCCCCTCGCGGGCCGCGATCGAGAGGGCGCCGAGCGTCTCCGGCTCGTCGCACTCGCCGTCGCCGATGAAGCACCACACCTTCGAACCGCTGGTGTCGACGATGCCCCGGTTGGCCAGGTACCGGTTGAAGCGGGCCTGGTAGATGGCGCAGATCGGGCCGATCCCCATCGACACCGTGGGGAACTCCCAGAAGTCGGGCATGAGCCGGGGGTGGGGGTAGCTCGACAGGCCGCCGCCGCCGATCTCCCGCCGGAACCGGTCGACCTGGTCCTCGGTCAGGCGGCCCTCCAGGAAGGCGCGGGCGTAGATGCCCGGCGTGGCGTGGCCCTGGAAGAACACCTGGTCGCCGGGCCGGTCGTCGTCCTTGCCCCGGAAGAAGTGGTTGAAGCCCACCTCGTAGAGGGTGGTCGCCGAGGCCGGCGTGGCCATGTGGCCGCCGATGCCGTCGGACTGGGCGTTGGCACGCGTCACCATCACCGCCGAGTTCCAGCGGACGAAGGACTCAATGCGTTGCTCGATGTCCAGCTCGCCGGGGTAGGACGGCTCATCCTCCGGCGGGACCGTGTTCAGGTACGGCGTGCCTGTGGTGGTGCGGAAGCCGACCTCGCGCTCGGCGGCCCGGCCCAGCAGGCGGGCTAGCATGAGGCGGGCGGCGCTCGGACCCCGGGTGTCGATGAGGTCGTCGAGGGACTCCAGCCACTCGCCGGTGAGGCCGGCGTCGGTGTCGGGCAGCTGGCCGGCGAAGCCGCCGTCGAGAAGCCGGTCGCTCATACGCGTACGAGGGCCGCTTCGCCCTGTCCGCCTCCACCGCACAGCGCGGCCGCACCGAGTCCTCCACCGCGCCGCCGGAGCTCGGCGGCGAGGGTGATCACCAGCCGGGTGCCTGACATCCCGATGGGGTGGCCGAGGGCGATGGCGCCACCGTTGACGTTCACGAGGTCGTCGTCGATCCCGAGGTCGGCCATCGAGGCGGCCGACACCGCGGCGAAGGCCTCGTTGATCTCGAACAGGTCGACGTCGGACGCCTTGCGCCCGGATCGGTCGAGGGCCTGGCGGATGGCCCGCGACGGCTGGGTGAGCAGGGAGGGGTCGGGACCGGCCACCATGCCGAAGTCGGCCAGCTCAGCCACAGGTGTGAGGCCCAGCTCCTCGGCCTTGGTCGCGCTGACCACCACGACGGCCGCCGCCCCGTCGGAGATCTGGGATGCGTTGCCGGCGGTGATGGTGCCGTCGGGCAAGAACGCCGGCCGCAGCCGGGCCAGGCCTTCCACCGTGGTCTCCGGCCGGACCCCTTCGTCGCTCTCGACGACGATCGGGTCGCCCTTCTTGGCCGGGACGGTCACGGCCACGATCTCCTCGGCCAGGCGGCCCTCCTTGACGGCGACGGCGGCCCGCTCGTGGCTGCGGGCCGCGATCTCGTCCTGGGCCTGGCGCGAGACCGACGCCGCCTTGGTGTAGGCCTCGGTGCCGGCGCCCATGTGCACGCCGTCGAAGGCGCACCACAGCCCGTCGCTGATCATGGAGTCGACCACGGTGGCGTCGCCGAGGCGGTAGCCGGCCCGGGCCCCCGGGAGGAGGTGGGGGGCCTGGGTCATGGACTCCATGCCCCCGGCCACCACCACGTCGGCCTCGCCCGAGGAGATGAGCTGGTCGGCCAGGTGGATGGCGTGGATGCCGGACAGGCACACCTTGTTGACGGTGACGGCCGGCACCGCCATGGGGATGCCGCCCTTGACCGCAGCCTGACGGGCGGGGTTCTGGCCCTGACCGGCGGTGAGCACGTGGCCCATGACGACCTGGTCGACCTGGTCGGGCGAGATGCCCGCCCGTTCGAGGGCCGCGGCGATGGCGAAGCCGCCGAGATCAGCGGCGGGGAAGGAGGCCAGCGACCCCGACAGCTTGCCGATCGGGGTGCGGGCCGAGGAAACGAGCAGAGTTCCGGGCATGTGGTGTCCTCTCAGCGGGTCGACGGGTAGGTGAAGAAGCCCTGGCCGGTCTTGCGGCCGAGCTGCTTGGCCGTCACCATCCGCTTCAGCAGCGGGGCTGGGGCGTTGCAGGGGTCGCCGCGATCGGCGCTGAGGGCCTCGAGGATGGCCAGGCTGGTGTCGAGGCCGACGAGGTCGAGCAGCTCGAGGGGGCCCATCGGGAACCCGCAGCCGCCGCGCATGGCCGCGTCGATGTCCTCCTTGGACGCGATGTCGTTCTCGACCATGCGCACCGCGCCGTTCAGGTATGGGAATAGCAGGGCGTTGACGATGAAGCCGGCGTGGTCCTTGGCCGTGACCGTCTCCTTGCCGCAGTCCTCGGCGAAGCGGCGGACGACGTCGACCGCGGCGGAGGTGGTCGTGACCGTCGGGATGATCTCGACCAACGGCATGCGGGGCGCCGGGTTGAAGAAGTGCAGGCCCACGACCCGCTCCGGGCGCATGGTCGTCATGGCGATGTCGATGACGGGCAGCGTCGAGGTGTTGGTGGCTAGGATCGTGTCCTCGCCGCAGACGCGGTCGAGTTCGGCGAACAGCTGCCGCTTGACGTCGAGGTCCTCGACCACCGACTCGACCACCAGCCCGCACGGCTCGAAATCGGCGAGGGCGGTGGTGGTGCGGACCCGCGACAGCACGTCGTCGCGGTCCTCCGCCGACAGCTTGCCCTTGTCCACCTGGCCGCCGAGCGACTTGGTCAGCTTTCCCACCGCATTGTCCGCGCTGGCCTGGGACCGGCCCCGGACGATCACGTCGAAGCCGGCCTTGGCCGCGACTTCGGCGATGCCGGCTCCCATCATCCCTGTTCCTGCGATCCCCACTGACGTGATGTCGAGCATCTGCATCCTCTCCTCTGCATCGAAGGTGGTCAGCTGCGTACGTAGGTGCCGGGGGCGTCGGCCAGCACCGGGTAGCTGGTTCCGCCGATTCGGAAGGGTCGGCGTCTCTGGCCGGCCCGTGTCTTAATCCAGCCGGCCCAGTCGTCCCACCAGGAGCCGGCGTGCTTCTCGGCGCCGGCCCGCCACGTGTCGGGGTCGGCGCCCACGTCGTCGTTCGTCCAGAACTTCCGCTCGGGCCCGGGCGGGTTCACGATGCCGGCGATATGGCCGGCGGAGCTGAGCACGAACCGGACGGGGCCGCCCAGCAGGCCGGTGGTGGCATAGGACGACAGCCACGGCGTGATGTGGTCGCCCTCGGCGGCCAGCACGTAGGTGTCGGACGTCACCCGGGACGGGCGAACCTGACGACCGGCCATGGTCATGGTGCCCTCGACCAGGCGGTTCTCGAGGTAGCAGGCCCGTAGGTAGGTGGAGTGGGGCCGCTTCGGGCACCCGGGTGGCATCCGCGTTCCACGCCAGGATGTCGAAGGTCGGCGGGCGCTCGCCCATGAGCCAGTTGGCGCCGAGTAGTTCCAGATGAGGTCGTTCGCCCGCTGGGCATCGAACGTGGTGGCCAGCTCGCGGGCGTCCAGGTAGCCGGGCCCGGCCATGCGCTCTTCGACGCGGGCCACCGGCTCTCGCGCTGCCAGAGGGACCACGGGTGCCGTTCCCTTCGGAGGTTTGGCTGGCACGACATGAGCGCGGCTCCACTTCCGGTGCGAGAAGGCCCGGCTCTCCCCAGCCCAAAGTGACCCTTCCGCAGCGACTCGGGGGTTCTTGCTGGCACCCACGCCCACTCGAGTCGGCATGAGCGAAATCGGCTTTTGGGGTGCGGTCCACCTATGTTGGGGAGTTCAGCACGCGCCGTGCCTCGCCTGGGCATCCTCTTCGACCCCGCGGTCCTCGGCACGGGCGTGCTGATTCATCGGGTTCAGGCTCGCACAGAGGAGACGGCGCTGATATGCGAGAAACTACGGAATTCGCCCTCCGTAGCGGCACGGAGGTCACCGACACCCAGCTCATCGCTGGCCGGCGACGACGAGGCGAGGCGCCCGCGGTCGCGCCAGAACTATTCCTCGGCGGGAACGATGCCCTGTCGCACGGCGTAGAGTGCCTATGCGGAAAGCGTCATAGGGCCTCGGACCCCGGTTCGCCATCGGCCACCCGCACGGTCGTCTTGCGGGCCGAGCGGCCGACGTCGAGCACCTCCAAGGCGTAGCGGTGCAGGGTGCGCTGGGGGCAGCTCGACGCCCTGGCGCTCCAGCAGCTCGTGCGCCTTGACCACGGTCAGGCCCTGGTCGACCAGCCAAGCCTTCAGCTGGTTGTGATGGACGGCGGCCACCGCCCAGGCGGAGCCGTGGCCGTCGGGGCGATGGGGCCGAACCGCCTCGCACACAGCGGAAATCAGCTCGTCGCCGAGCGCCTCCTCGCCGGCGCCGCGGTCGAGGCCGGCGGTGGTGGCCGCCTCGACGTGGCGGCGGACCGTCTTGCGGTCGACGGCCGCCAGCCGGGCGATGGAGCGCTCCCCCTCGCCCCGCAGCCACAGCCGCAGGACCTCTCGGATCTCATGCACAGGAACCTCCCTGAAGCTCATCGCCACCTTCCATGGCCGCTGTCGGTCAGGTGGCGACTCCAGCCTCAGTGGCGCCGGTGGTGGTGGATGCTCAGGGGTGGTCCCATGACTGGCGAAACCGTGGTCCCATGCTCCTGGCGAAACTCCCCGTCAGGTGGTCCCATGCTGCTGGCGGGCGACAGCTTCGGTTCCTCCTCGAGAAAACTGTGTCCTGAGTTGACGTCCGCTGGCTGGCCTGCATGATGGAGGCGACTCAGCCCTACGCGAACGGCACGAACCAGTCCATCGGATGGAGTTGGCGTAGTGGGCGACACGGTCGAGCTCGCCGCCAGGGATCTCGGCGAATGCGCGCCGTGACCCTCCCTCGGTCGCGCTGTTCACGGCTTCCTACGTCGTGTGTGGTTCGCGTTCGGTCTCGGGACGTACCTGCTCAGCGCCTCGGTGGAGTCGGCCGCGTCCCGCTCTGAGTGGGTCGCCGCGAACTGGGGGGCGGGGCGGCGCGGCGGGAATCCTGCTCTAGATGGCGGGACTGTACCAGCTCTCACCGCGGAGGAGATCTGCCCGCGCCACCACTCGCCGCTCGCCTTAGCTAAGTCATGACGAGGTGGCTGGACGGCCGGCGCAGGGCGGTGCGCATGGGGCTTCTCGCGGCGTCTACTGCGTGGGCTGCTGCTGGATGCTGTTCCTCATCCTCGTCCCGCTCGGCGTGATGAATGTGGCCGCCATGCTCGCCGTCGCCACGGTGGTGTTCGCGGAGAAGGTGCTGCCGGGCGGCCGTGGCATCGGCCTCGCTGCCGCAGCCGCGATGGTCGTCGGATGCGCTCGTCGTGGCCGAGCCGTCGCTCCTCCGACGCCGGCTCGCCTTGGCCGTCCTCGAGCACGAGGCGCTGACGGCGCCGCAGGTTGCCGAGATCACCACATCCGGCGACGACGTGCTCCAGCGCCGCCCCAGGCCTGACGCCGACGGAGCCAACCGGGTGCACTCCACGCTGTGCTGCCGGCGCTGCCTGACCCGGCGCGGCGGGAGACCAAGCGCCTCGGGCCGGCACCGTCAGCGCGGCAGCGTCCCCTCCTCGCGCCGTCGCACCTCCAGCCGGCAGTTCGCCTGCTCAGCGCTCTCGGCCACCAGACCGGCCACCTCCAGATCGCCGCCCAGAGCGTCGGTGATGCCCTCGGCGAGACCGAGATGGAGCTGGCACACCACCTCGGGGCTGGCCAGAGCCACGACCTGGAACGCGCAGCGCTGCAACACGAGCTGGATCGAGGAGGCGCCGTCCACCCGACGTGGATGGAAGCCACGCCGGGCCATCTCGGCCTGCAGCTCGTCCACCGCGTCCGCCCGGCCCGGCGAGGCGAGCCGCCTCCCCGTCTCGGCTCCGACCTCCCGGGGGCTCCGCCCGCTCGAGATGGCCTCAGCCAGCATGACCGCCAGCTGGCTGTAGGCGCCGAGCGTGTCCCAGGCGCTCGCCGCCTCGGGCGACGACCGGTACTGCAGGGCGGGGCGGCCCGGCCCGGAGCGAGGGGCCTGCTCCTCGATCAGAAGACCGGCTTCGCACAGCTTGGCCAGGTGCTGGCGGACAACGTTGTGGTTGAGCCCGAAGTGCTTCGCCAAGCCCGCGATGAGGACCGGCTCGCCGGCGGCAGCGACGTGGCGGAATATGGCATGGCGGGTCGGGTCACCCAGCGCCCGGGCTTGGCGCTGCACCGAGGTGGGTCCTGTGTCGATCGGGCTGGGCACGCCAGAACCGCCTATCGCGCCGGGTTGCGAAAGAGCTCCGTCAGCCCGACATTCTGGCCGAGGGCCGGACTCGGGGCCAACGAGCATCCTGCGACGTCCCGCTGTCGTCCGTCCGGCACCGCTCCTCGGGCCGAGGGCGGCCGGCGAGGTGGTAGTTGTCGAGAACATTTATCTGCTGTATTATCTGTACTTAGCATATCTATAGTGTATAATGTACATGCGCGTGCCGGTGTCGCTGGCTGGCCGTGGCCTGGTTCGCCCTCCGACCGCGCTGAGCGGAGGAGGACCGCCATGTGCTTCAAGAACCTGCCCATCGAGTTCGACCAAGCCGGCCGGGCCACCTTGCGCGAGGGCGTCGGCGATCCCTACACCATCTCACCGGCGCCGCCCAAGGGCTACGTGCGCCGCCAGGAGGGCCCCGGCGCCCAGCTGGCCGCCCCGCCCCGCCTGCGGGACTGGAACATCGACCCGATGACCCGGGTGGCCGGTGCGCTGGCGATCCACTGCGTGCTCGACCTGGAGAACCGGGTGGCGGTGGAAGCCCATTCCCGGGCCATGCTGTTCCGGGGCTACGAGATCATCCTCCAGGGCCGTGACCCCCGCGACGCCATAGACATCAGCTCCCGGGCGTGCGGCGTGTGCGGCGGCGTGCACGCCACCGTGTCGTCGCTGGCTCTGGACATGGCCTTCGACGCCTGCCCGCCCCCCCTCGGCACCGAGGTGCGCAACCTGGGCGAGGTCGGCGAGATGTTCTACGACCACCCCCTGCACCTGGGGCTCCTGGCCGGCCCCGACTACTCCACCGCCCTGGTGTCGGTCACCAACCCCGAGCTGGTGACCCGGGCGGAGAAGACCCTCGCCCCCCACGGTGACGTGCACGGCTACCGGACGATCAAGGACATCATGGACGGCCTGAACCCGCTCACGGGCCAGATCTACCTGGAGGCCCTGGAGTGGACCCGGGTCGGCCGCATCATGTGCATGCTGATGTACGGCAAGTACCCCCACCCCTCGACCCTGGCGCCAGGCGGGGTGACCACCACCATCACCACCTCGTCGTTCAACGAGTACTACACCCAGCTGGGCAAGATCTTCGACTTCTGCAAGGTGATCTGCCGCATCTGGGACGACCTGATGGACTTCTTCCTGGAGGCCAACCCGGCCTACGAGCAGGTGGGCGCCCGCGAGTGCAACCTGGCCCAGACCGGCATCTGGGACGACTCCGAGGCGTACGACGCCACCTACGCCAACGTCGACGCCTGGGGCAACCGGCGCTGGGCCAAGCCGGGCATGATCATCGACGGGAAGCTGGTCACCACCAACCTCACCGACATCAACATGGGCTTCGAGGAGTTCGTGGACCACTCCTTCTACGAGGATTGGACGACCGGCGGGGGCCCGCCCCGGTTCCGCACCGACCCGCTGGGCAACCCCATCTCGCCCTACCACCCGTGGAACAAGACCACCATCCCCAAGCCCCTGGCCACCGACTTCCGGGGCAAGTACACGTGGGCCACTGCCCCCCGCTGGGACAGGCGCACCGTCGAGACGGGGGCGTACGGGCGCATGTGGACCACGGCGCTGGCCAACGACACGGCGGCCAACCCGTTCATGGAGGCGACCGGTGACGGCCTGCGCATGGTCATGCCCCGCCACGGCCTGCCCGAGGAGGAGCTGTTCTGGAAGGTACCGCGCACGCTCAACGCCATCGAGCGCAACCGGGGCCGGGCCTACGCCATGGCCTTCACCTCCGCCATCGGCATGAGCTGCATGCTCAAGGCCCTCGAGTACTGGCGGCGGGGCGAGACCAGGGTCCACACCCCCTACAAGGTGCCCAAGGACGAGCGGGTGGCGGTGGGTTTCTGGGAGGCCGGTCGCGGCTGGCTGGTCCACCACATCCACATGGACAAGGGCAAGCTGCTCAACTACCAGATCACCACGCCCTCAACCATGAACGCCTCGCCCCGCGACCCGTTCGGCGGCCTCGGCCCCTACGAGCAGGCCATCGTCGACACCCCGCTGCTCGAGAGCGTTCCCGACGAGCAGGTCAAGGGCATCGACGTGCTCCGTGCCGTCCGCAGCTTCGACCCGTGCATGCCGTGCACCACCCACATGGACACCGGCAGGGGCATCATCGTGCGTGAGGTCAACTCCTGCGGTTGCACGCTGGAGTGAGGCCTTCCCGCCGAGCCCGGCCGCTTCTCCCCGTGCGGCCCGGCTCGTGCGGGCGGGCTGTTGGAGCGATGGGATGAGTTCAAGGCCGGGATCGGTCCCTTGGTCGGATTCGTCGACAGCTGACCGACGGCCCAGCTCGAGACCTGATGGCCCATGTCGCACAGCGCCTTGGCCAGCTGGCGGGTCGACTTGAGAGCGTCCAGCGCAACGGCGACATGGGATCGCCCCGGGCATCGGGCTCCACCAAGTCGTCGAGGTCGGTGAGCAGGTCGGGGTCGAGGTCGATCAACTTCGGCCGCCCCGCCGCCCTCGCGTCGCACCCGATCGGTGGGAGCGGCGCCGGCCTTGACTGCCTGGGTACCGTCCCACACCGTGCGAGAGCTCATCTTCGACGCCCGCACCACGGCCGCTTGGCCGCTGCGACCCAGCGCTTGCGCCATCGCCCCTGCCAACAGCCGGCGCTGGCGCTCATCGAGATGCGGAGACATGAACGTGAAGAACCCCTCCAGGGCCTCTTCGCTCAGCTCCACCCCGTAAGCCCGAATCCACCGATCAGGTTCGGCCGACCGCCCTGGCGGGACGATCGGGACGTGAGATGGGTGAGGACACACGAGAGGGCGTTGGCTGTGCCCACGGACCGCTGAGCGGGCGTTGTCGATCAAGGCTTTCGGGGTGTTCCGGGCTGGGGGTGCTCAACGGGTCGGCACTGGCGGCCGCCGCCTCGTCCGGCGTCTCAGGTGACCAGCACGACGGCCCGGAGCCTGGCCAGCGAGGAGTCGAAGTGCTTCGCCCAAGGCCAGCGCTCGGGCAGGTGCAGGGTGTGGCGCCGCGCCGAGGTGGTGAGGCGGCCGGGGACCCGCAGGTAGCGCCGGCGCAGGGTGTCGGTGGCGATCAGGGCCTCGCCCAGGCCGAGGCGGCTGGTCAATCGGGCCAGGTTGTGGGCCATGACGCCCAGGGCCAGCCAGGCGGCGTTGGCCCCGAAGCGGCCCGAGGGCATGTGGTTGAGCCCGACGCCGTACTTGAGGTCGCGGATGGTGTTCTCGACCACGGCATGGCGGCGATGGTCGGCCTCCAGCTCGATGGTGTCGCCCTCCCGGTCGGTCACGAAGGCATGGAACGCGTAGTCGACCAGCAGGGCCAGCTGGGACCCGGGGGTGGGCTTGACCCGGCGGACGATGAGGCGGACCACCGGGGCCTTCTTCCCGAACGGCCGGTAGGTGGTCTCGGCCACGTCCGCCCCACCGTCGAGGAAGTACGGGATCGCCACCCAGGCGTCGTCGGGGATCTGGGCGATGACCTTGTGCAGCGCCTTGTTCAGCTTGACGGTGATGGAGTACCGCACGCCCGCCTTGCGACAGGCGCCGGCCACCTTGCCCGAGTAGAACCCGGAATCTGCCCGAAGCGTGAGCGCTCCGCTGGCCCCGGCGGCACGCACCCGGTTGAACGTCTCGGTGAGGAAGCTCGCCGCCCCTCGCCCGGAGTTGGCGTTGCCGCCCCGCTGGCGGGCGTGCACCACGTCGCCGGTGCCGGCCACCACCGCGAACAGGGGATGGTAGCCACGGACGTGGTTGTAGGTGAACTTCGTCCCGCCCTGCTTGGCCAGCCCGTAGGTCTCGCAGATCGACGAATCCACGTCGAGGGTCACCGGCGCATCGCCGGGACCGGCGCCGGCCGCCCACGCCCGGGCCAGCAACTGGCCGGACACCTTGTCGAGTTGGCGGGCATGTCCCCAGGTGAAGCTGCGCAAGAAGGTGCCGAGGGTGGAGGGGGCGAGCACGGCGTGGCCGAGCGCGGCCTGGGTGGACCCCGCCCGCAGGGCGTCGGCGTCGTCGATCGAGTCACCCCCAGCCAGTGCGGAGTGGATCAGCGTCATGGCCTTGTGCCCGACGTTGGCGTGACCGGGGGCGTCACCCAGGTCGACGTGGTCGTCGAACAGCTCCCGCAGGCCGAGGTGAGCGGCCAGGGTGGCCGGCAGGATCAGCCCGGCGTCGGCCACCGCATTGGAGTCATCGAAGGTCACGCCGATGGCGTCGAGGCTGTGCGATGATTGCATCCAGAAGGTGCCCTCCGGCTCGGGGTCTTGGCTGGTGTCGCAACCGCCATTCTCCCAGGTCAGAGGGCATTTTCCGCGAATGGTCGCCCGTCCCTGCCCGATGCGAATCGGTGGATTCAGGGTAAGTAAGGCTACCGCTTGAATCCATCGAACTCGCCGATAGTTCGGTAGCGAGGCGATCGAATGGGCCGTCGCTGAAGCTGTTTCGAAAAGCCAATGGGCGTTCGAGCATTTGCTCACGAATACCTAGCCGATGGAGAGCTTCAGCAGCTACGTACGGTAACGTAGGCTGTTGCCCAAGTCGTGGTCTTGTCAGCCAAAAGCCCACCCGGTAACCGGCGGGGTGCAGCGAGGTGACCGCCCGGTAACGCGCGTGGCGGTCGACCAGCCTTGACCTGCTCGGGACGCCCCGTAGCGCTCGGCGCGCCTCCACGCGGTGCTTCCTCGCCTGGACGCCTGCGACCAGCGAGGCGCTGCGCAACCGCCCGAGAACGCGCGCTCGATAATCCGGGTTGTTGTCAGCTCGCGAGACGACCTAACGGCGCGTCGGGAGCGCCTACCGGCGCCGGCGTTTGGGGACGGTCGCTGCGGGCAGGGTGGCGAAGGTTGACGAGCTCGTTCGGTTCCGACAGATGTCGCGGAAGAGAGTCGCGGCTACCTCTTACCAGTCCTGGGCGGCGAGCAGCCGAGTGGCGAGCGGCTCGAGAGCGCCCACGAGCTCGTCGAGTTCGCCGGGCTCGAGGCTTTCGAAGGGCTTCGCCGCGAGGTCGTCCGTGAGCTCCTCGACCCGTTGTTTGACGGCGTGACCCTGTTCGCTTAGCCAGCCGTCGTCCCCGATCAGGCCGCGAGCGCGCAGCCCGTCGATCACGGCGGCGAGCTGTGCGGCGGGAAGGTGGTGGATGCGGCCGAACTTCTCCGCTGGCATGCCCATGTCGAGGGCGAAGAGGACGTGCGCTTCGAGGCCGCCGACACCCTCGCTCATCAAGGCCGCGATGTGCCCGTCGCCACGGTGCTCGCGCAGCAGGGAAGCGGCGTGGAAGAGGCGGGCCACCAGGTCATCGGGATCGGGATCGAACGCAGGGCGGCGTACATCGGCCGACCCTCGAACGGCGCGCTGGTCGCCGCCTTGAGCAACAGTTCAGTAGCGCGGGCGAAAGCGGGAGAGTCGACGTGATCGCCGGGGATCCGCCGCAGTGCCTTCGCACAGCCCATCTGACGAGCGGCGATCGCCGCTTCGGGCGTTGTGGTGCGCCACACCTTCGGAATGTGGCGAGCCACCTCGCCGGGAGCGAAGTTGTAGAAGAGCGCGTCCACCACCTCCGCCGTGGTGAGGCCCAGGGGCGCCGCCCTTCCGGCGAAGTAGGTGTCCCAGTAGTCGGTGAACCCCAGGGCGAACATCGCCTCGTTGGGTTCGTCGGCCGAGTACGGGATGACACCGATCGGCTCGACCAGCTCGAACATCCGGCGTGCCATCGAGTTCAAGGCCTCCGGGACCTCAAGCTCCCCGAACCACCCCGGTTCTTCGAGTTCACCACCACCGGCGGCTGAACACCCCCCATCGGTCACGCGTAGATACACGCCCCCCCGACGCCTCGCGCCCGAAACCCCTGCTCAGCGCACCTTTCCGTGCCTACCGACCGACAGCAACTGCGGAACCCCGGACCGGCAGGCACTCGTAATGCGTAGGTCAGGGGTTCGATTCCCCTCTCGGGCTCCACCAGAGCCCGCCCGGGCTATCCAGTAGCGTCCTGTCGTGACGGCCCGTCTCGACGACCTCACCCCGGGCGCATCCGTGCGGGGGCTGGTGCCGGGCGAGTCCGTGACCGTGGTGGCGGCGGAGTGGCACGGCGAGTCGGTGATGACGCTCACCTACCGACGGACGACCGGCGAGGTGGGCAGCGAGTTGGTCTACCGGGCCGACGAAGCTCGCCTCGACCTCGACGCCACCGGCGAGGCGTGGGCCGTCGACGCCGACGGGCTCTGTTCCGGCTCGCCGCCGAGGCCCGTCGCATCAGCCTGGCCCACCTGCTCGACCCGCGCCTGGCTGTCCACCTGAGCCTGCTGGAGCCGCTGCCGCATCAGATCCAGGCCGTCTACGGCGCCATGCTGCCCCGCCACCCGCTGCGCTTCGCGCTCTGCGACGACCCCGGCGCCGGCAAGACGATCATGGCCGGGCTCTACATCAAGGAACTGCTGCTAGGGGGCGATCTCCGCCGCTGCCTCATCGTGGCGCCCGGCGGCCTGGTGGCCCAGTGGCACGACGAGCTGTCCGAGCGCTTCGGCCTGTCTTTCGCCATCCTCACCCGCGACATGTTCGAGGCCAGCGCGACGGCGGGCCCGTTCGCCGAGCACGACCTGCTCATCGCCCGCCTCGACTATCTGTCCCGAAACGACGAGTTGGTCGAGCGGCTGCGCCGCACCGAGTGGGACCTGGCCGTGGTGGACGAGGCGCACCGCATGTCGGCCCACCGCTGTCTCGACGGATGACGGCGACGCGGCGGGCGTCAGCTCCAAGAGCAGGGTGGCCCGTCGCTCTACGGCGTGGTGGCCGCTGACCCTGACCGCCTCGGTAGGGACGCCGGCCGGATCGCCCAGGAGGTCGTCGCCCACCTGCAGGGGCTCGTCGGCACCGAGACCGAGGTGACCATCGAGATCCGGGCCACCAACGCCGAGGGGTTCCCCGACACCGTGGTCAAGATCGTCAGCGAGAACGCCACGGCCCTTCGTTTCACGGACCATGGCTTCGAGACGAGCTGAGATGCGAGCGATCGTGCGCCGGCCGGGCCGGAAACCCGGCGGCCGGGCTGGCGCTACAGGTACCCGCCGAGGTCGACGGAGCCGTCGCCCCTGGTGATGCGCCGCCCGCTGATGGCGTCGGGGACGACCCGGACCCAGTGCGACTTCTCGCCCGGCGCC
>JBOGHQ010000507.1:0-3848 GCA_050744785.1 Acidimicrobiales bacterium
TTCGTTGGTGGCGGGGGTAGGATTTGAACCTACGACCTTCGGGTTATGAGCCCGACGAGCTACCAGACTGCTCCACCCCGCGGCGGAGCGTTCATGCTAGCAGGCCGGCGACAGTGCGCCCGCCGGCGGGCCTGACGCCCTCCACGAATCCGGCGTAGCCGGCGCTGCCGGACGGGTAGGCGGGGAAGAGCGGGGTGCCCGGGTGCCGCTTCCCGCCGGGCTCGACACCGGAGACGTTGGTGCCGTTCTCGGGCCGGGGGTACCAGTAGGTGAATTTGGCGTCCCACACCGTCCCGCCGGCGTCCGCCATGCGATGTTGATGAGGTTGAACAGCCGGGGCGCCTCGGGGGCGGTGATGTTGGAGCGCTCATCCCGTTGGGCGCTGACTGGTCGCAGTCGGGCGGGGTGGTGCCCGTGGCCACGCCGCCCTTGAGCTGGCACAGCACGACTTGGTTGACGATGCTGCCCGGCAGCGCGGTGCCCGCCGCCCCCTCCCAGAACTTGGCGATGCGCTCGTGCTCGCCGGTCAAGTTGTTCTTCACCTCGACTAGGGCCTCGGCGGGACTTCGTGAACTCGGTCGAGTTGAACGCCGGTGACGCCAGAGACGGCGACCTGCTCGGCCAGCTCCTCGAGCCGCATACCGGGCTGGTCCGGGCAGAGGTGGCCCAGCACACGGGAGGCCCGCCATGGCGGCGGGCTCTGACGGGTACCACGGGGACGCTCCGGCGTCGATCAGCGCCTCCAGGTCTTCCAGCCCGCCACCTCGGCCGGCACTCCCCCTTCTCCGTGCGGCGCTTCCCCCGCGCCGGCGCGCCGTCAGGCCGGTGGGGTGGTGGTGGTGGTGGTCGTCGTGGCGCCGGCCCTGCCCCGGGCCTGGGACAGCTTCTCCCCCACCAGCCTGATCTGGCGCTCGTAGCCGGCCAGGTCGCCGTTGCGGAGGGCGGACTGGGCCGCTTCGTAGGCGGCGTTGGCCTCGTCCAGCAGGCGGCGAACCTCCTCCGACTCGGCCGGCGCCGTCGGCGGCGGCTCACCCTGGCCGGGGGTGGTGGGCGGGGTCTCGGTGCCAGGCGCCTCCTCCAGGGTCTCGGGGGCGGCCCCGAAGATCTTGGTGAGGGCCTCCTCCAGGGTGTTGCCGATCACGGCGTCGTCGCCGAACACCACGATGGCCCGCTTGAACTCGGGCAACGGGTTGCGGGCCGACTGCACGTAGAGGGGCCGGATGTACAGCAGTGAGTTCTCCACCGCGATGACCTGCACGTTGCCCAGCAGCACCTGTGACCCCTGCTGGTTGAGCAGGGTGATCTCCCGGGAGATCTCGGTGTCGGCCGCGGCCCGGGCGTCGACGATGGCGGGCCCGTCGATCTGCTCGCCCCGTGGCATGACGAAGGCCTGGAGCTTGCCGTACTCGTCGGGGTCACTCTTGGCCGTCATGAAGCCGGTGAGGTTCTGCTGGCGGTCACCACTTGACCGGGGCACGAAGGGCTGCAGGATCAAGAAGCTCTCCTCCTCCTCGTTGGGCAGCCGGAGCAGGAGGTAGGTGGGGTCCATCCGGCGCCCGCGCGCCGCGCTGACCAGGCCCCCGATGTTGGCGGTGCCGGTTGTGCTGGTGGTGGCGCCCTGGTTCTGGGTGGCCGTGGGGGAGGGCGAGCCGGAGCCGGGGTCCTGGGCGATGTCCCACGCGTCGGCAGCGTTGTAGAACTCGTTGGGCGGCGTGATGTGGTACCGGCCGTACATGTTGGTCTGGACCCGGAACAGGTCCTCCGGGTACCGCAGGTGGCTGCGCAGCCCGGCCGAGATCTCGCTGCCCGGCGTGAACAGGTCGGGGAACGCCTTCTGGTAGGCCTTGATGATGGGGTCCTCGTCGTCCACCACGTAGAAGTTGATGGACCCGTCGTAGGCGTCGATGACGGCCTTCACCGAGTTGCGCACGTAGTTGAAGCCCGAGTTCAGGCCGCTGCGCTCGGGCACCCGGTCCACGTTGGCCCGCTGCGAGTACGGGTAGCGGCTCGTGGCCGTGTAGGCGTCCTGCACCCACAGCAGCCGCCCGTCCACCAGCACCGGGTAGGGGTCGGCGTCGTAGCGCAGGAACGGTGCGGCGGTGCGGACCCGGTCGCCGATGTCCCGGATGAAGATGGCCCGGGACCCGGGTGTCACCAGATCGGAGATCAGCAGGTTGAAGTCGGCGAACCGCAGGGCGAAGG
Organism: Acidimicrobiales bacterium; assembly: GCA_050744785.1. Taxonomy (GTDB): domain Bacteria; phylum Actinomycetota; class Acidimicrobiia; order Acidimicrobiales; genus JBOGHQ01. Next base: position 2,203 of record JBOGHQ010000507.1, read on the forward strand.
CGGCCTTGCGGAGGATGGAGCTGAGCCGGACCCCTCCGGTGCCCTCGTAGGTGCTGAACCGGGTGGTGCCGTCCTGCTCCTGGTAGTCGATCTCCCGCTGCTTGCTGCGGACGATGGCGTAGCCGCCGGTGTTCTCGCCGTAGTAGATGCGCGGTTCGGCCAGGTCCGGCGTCCCATTGGGTGGGATGTCCTTCAACGTGAACCGGGGTTGGCCGTCGGACGTGACGGCGTTGGCCGGTGCCACCAGGGCGCCGTAGCCGTGGGTATAGGACAGGTGGCGGTTGATCCAGGACTGCGAGGGCAGGTCGGACGAGTTCAGCTCCCGGGCCGAGACGATGGTCTGGGTCATGCGGCCGTCGAGCTGGTAGCGGTCGATGTCCACGTCGTTGAACCGGTAGAACGACCGGATCTCCTGGAGCTTCTGGAACGTGGTGGCCACGTACTGCGGGTCCCAGAGCCGGACGTTGCGGATGGTCTCGGCGTTGCGAGTCAGGTCGTCGGCGGTGAGCTGCTCGTCGTAGGCGAAGTTGGTCTCCTCGACGCCGGCGATGCCGAAGGCGGCACGCGTGGCTTCGATGTTGCGCTCGATGTAGGGCCGCTCCCGGTCGATCTCGGCCGGCTCCACCCGGAACTTCTGGATGAAGGCGGGGTAGGCGGCCCCGACGATGACCGACACCAGGGCCCACAGCCCCACCCCGATGACGGGCAGCGTCCACCCCTTGCGCCGGATGTTGAGCAGGAACATCAGCACCGCCGCCAGCGAGATGATCACCAGCAGCTCCAGGGCGGGCTGCTGGGCCTTCACGTCGGTGTAGGTGGCGCCGTCCACCACGCCCCGGCTGGAGAAGCTCAGCTCGTAGCGCTGGAGGTAGTAGCCCACCGCCTTGATGGCGGCCAGGATGGCCAGCAGCACCGACACGTGCGCCTTCACCTGGGGCGTGACCCGCTGCATGGGCGCCTGTATGCGTATGCCGCCGTTGAGGTAGTGGGCCACCACCGTGACGATGGCGATGAGCACCACGGCCACGAAGGCCCAGTCGACGAGGAACGACAGGAAGGGCAGCTTGAACACGAAGTAGCCGATGTCCTTGCCGAACTGGGGGTCCTCGGTCCCGAAGTCGACGCCGTTGCGGAACAGCAGCCAGTTCTGCCACTGGGCCGAGACGCCGGTGCCCACCAGGAGGGCGAAGAGGGCCGCCACCGCCACGCGGACCTTGCCGCCGTGGGGCCCGACCAGCTGGCGGTAGCGCTGGACCAACTCGTCCTCGGGCCCGATGGCGCGGAATCGGGGGGCCAGGCGGTCGGCGATCACCAGGCTGAGGAACATGGCCGCGAAGAAGACCAGCGAGAAGACGGTGGCCAGCATGATCTTGGTGCCCAGCACCCCCCGCCACACGCTGGTGTAACCGAGCTCCTCGAACCAGAGATAGGTGGTGTAGAAGCCGGCGATCCCCCGCAGCGAGGTGAGGCCGAGGAACAGCACCACTGCGGCGACGATGAGGACCACCCGCCCCCTCGCCCCGCGGCGGCGCCGGCGCGGCGGGCCGGAGGAGGTGGATCGCATGAAGACCGATGCTATGGACTGGCCGGGAGCGGCGCGCCGTCTGGGCGCGCCGTTGGCCGCCGCCGCCACCTCGGCCGGGGCC
>JBOGHQ010000508.1:0-2995 GCA_050744785.1 Acidimicrobiales bacterium
CCTTCAAGCTGCCGCCGCCGCCGCCCATCCCCGAGCTCCCGCCGGCGCCACGCCGGACCGTGTCGAACCGCCCGCTGCGGGCCGTCTGAGCAGGCCCCGGCTCCCCTTCTTGCCGCGAGAATCGACCGCCAGCGGTCGATTTCCGGTGCAGGAACGGTGAGAGGGCACCCGGGGTTCAGGCCGAGGGGAGCGCCAGCTCGACCTGGAAGTCGACCGGGTCCTTGATCTTGAGCACGCCCAGCTTGGAGTAGGGCTTGACCCCGAACTCGGTCTGGACGATCACCGTCCTGGCCGTGAAGCGGGTCTCACCGGGGGCGTCCTGGACGGTCACTTCGAGGTCCACCGGACGGGTGTTGCCCGCGATGGTGAGGTCGCCGGTGAGGGTGAGGCGGGGGGCCACGCCGTTGACACGAGTGGAGCGGAACGTGATCTGGGGGTGCTTGCTCGTGTTCAGGGTCTTGTCGGAGTTGGCGGCGATGTCGACGCGGTCCTTGTCGGACAGGGACTTGACCCCGCCGGTGGCCTGCAGGATCTCGAACGAGGTGGGGTCGACGGTGGCGTCGATGCGCGTGGCCGATGGGTTGTCGGCGTCGACGTGAACGTTGCCGCTCCACCGGGTGGCCTCGAGGACCAGGTCATGGCCGGCCTTCGACCCCATGCCACCCACGTAGGTGTTGATCGTCAGCTTGCCGTTTTCGGGGCCAATGCTGTGACTTCCGCTCTTGATGGTCATGGCCGGCGATCCTAACCAAGACCCTTCCGCGCCCTCCAGACGGCGGCCCTCCCGGCCCGCCCCGCGGCCGCGGTCGTAGCGTTGGCCATGGTCCGTGCAGCCGGGGCGGTGGTCCTCCTCCACGCCCACCCCGACGACGAGGCCATCTTCACCGGCGGCACCATGGTGAAGCTGGCCGCCGCCGGTCACCGGGTGGTCCTGGTCGTCGCCACCGGCGGCGAGCTGGGGCTGGAGGCCGCTCCGGTCCTGGGCGAGGGCCCGGACCGGCTGGGGCAGCGGCGCCTGGCCGAGACCAGGATCGCGGCCGAGGAGCTGGGCGTGGCCCGGCTCGAGTTCCTCGGCTACCGGGACTCCGGCATGGACGGCGACGAGGGCAACTCCCACCCCGCCGCCTTCGCCCGCGCCGACCTGGACGACGCCGCCGGCCGGGTAGCGGCCATCCTGACCTCGGAGCAGGCCGTCGCCCTGGTCACCTATGACGAGCACGGGATCTACGGCCATCCCGACCACGTCCAGGTCCACCGTGTCGGCGTGGCCGCGGCGGCCCGGGCCGGCGTGGCCGTGGTGTACGAGGCCACCGTGGACCGCGAGTACCTCCATTTCGTGGAGACCCACCTGGTGGCGGAGGCGGGGGGCGTGGCCGGCGAGCTGGGCCTGGCCGCCACCGGTCTGGGCGTCCCCACCGTGGCGGTGACCACCATGGTGGACGTCCGGGACGTGCTGGAGCGCAAGCGCCGGGCCATGGTGGCCCACGCCAGCCAGATCCCCGAGACGGCCTCCGCCATGCGATTGCCCACGGAGGCCTTCGCCGCCGTCTATGGTTACGAGTGGTTCTTGCGCAACGGCCCGCCGGGGCCGGTGGAGGTTCTTTCCTGACCCAGACGCGGCCTCCTTCGGAATCGGGCTGGCACTTCTGGCCCGCGACTGGGAAGCTGGAGATCTGAGCCGCCGGCTCAACAGTGCCCCACAGGCCTGGCCGAGGAAGAAAAAACACCCTCGGCGTGTTGTTTTCTCACCTGGCGTGGTGCCCGGTGGAGGAACCGCTGGCGCCGGCCGTGCGTTTCGAGCAGTGACGAGAGAAGAACGATGGCAACCCGCGAAGATCACGATTCCAGCGAAGATCTCCTTCACGTCTACCTGAACGAGATCGGCAGCCACGAGCTGCTCACCAAGGCCGACGAGCAGCGCCTCGGCACGGCGATCGAGACGGGCCGGGCCGCCGCCGCCGAACTGGCCGGCAAGGGCCCCATGAGCGCCCACCGCAAGCGTGAGCTCCGCCGCCAGGTGGCGGCCGGCCAGCGGGCCACCGAGCGCTTCATCCAGGCCAACCTTCGCCTGGTGGTGTCCATTGCCAAGCGCTACCAGTCGTCGGGCCTGCCCCTGCTGGACCTCATCCAGGAAGGCAACTTCGGCCTCATCCACGCGGTGGAGAAGTTCGACCACAAGAAGGGCTTCAAGTTCTCCACCTACGCCACGTGGTGGATCCGCCAGGCCATCCAGCGGGGCGTGGCCAACACGGCCCGCACCATCCGCCTGCCCGTCCACGCCGGCGACACCATGGCCCGGGTCCTCAAGACCCAGACCCGGCTCCAGATGGAGCTGGCCCGCACCCCCACCATCGACGAGGTGGCCGCCGAGCTGGGCGTCACCCCGGCCAAGGTGGTGGAGGCCCTGCGCTTCCCGAGCGAGCTGCGCTCGCTGTTCGAGCCCTTGGGCGAGGACCGCGACGCCGAGCTGTGCGACGTGGTGCAGGACCCCGACGCCGCCTCGCCGGCCGAGGAGGTGCTGGCCGCCGTCCTTCCGGCCGAGATCACCCGCCTGCTGTCCATCCTGGACGAGCGGGAGCGGGAGATCCTGCGCCTGCGCTTCGGCTTCGACCGAAGCGGGCCCCAGAGCCTGGGCGAGGTCGCCGAGCGGCTCAACCTGAGCCGGGAGCGCATCCGCCAGATCGAGTCCCGGGCCATGTCGAAGCTCCGCCACCCCTCGGTGGACACCGGGGCCAGGGAGCTGCTCACCGGCTGAGCCCACCGCTTTCTGGAGGTTTTGGTCCGGATAGCGGACCAAAACCTCCACAGAGTGGATCGAGGGTCAGGCCCGCAGCTCCTCCGGCGTCACGCTGGTTGACTCGACGCGGCCGTGGCGGACCACGGTGACCGCCACCGTGCGGTCGATGCGGGCGGGGCCCATGAGGCGCTGGAGATCGCCCACGTCCTCCACGGGGGCCCCGTCGAGCTCCACGATGATGTCCTCGGGGCGCAGGCC
>JBOGHQ010000509.1:0-6474 GCA_050744785.1 Acidimicrobiales bacterium
GCGCCACCCACCTGGCCCTGCGGTCCAACCTGGCTCTCGGGGCGGCGGCCACCACCGCCGCCTGCGCCCGGGCGGCCCGCCGGTCGGCGGGCGAGGCCCGGCGGGGCTGGACGCTGTTCGCCCTGACCGGGGGGTGCTGGGTCGTGTCGCAGGCGGCCACTGCGGGGCGAGAGGTGATCTCGGGGACGCGCCTGGCCCTGCCGGCGCCGGCCGACGTGCCCTCCAGCATGGCCATCGTGCTGTCCGTGCTGGCCCTCCTGGCCTTCGTCCAGGGCGCCCTGTCCAACACGGCCAGCCTGCGGACGCTCCTCGACGGCCTCCTCATCGCGGCGTCGGTGCTCTTCGTGGGCTGGGCCCTCGTGCTGGAGGACCTCCACCGGTCGTCGGCCCACGGCCCGGCCGGGATCCTGGGCCTGGCCTACCCGATCGGCGACGTCGTGCTGGTCTCGCTGCTCCTCGTGGCGGCCGGCCGGGCCCGGCCCGGCGCCCGACTGCCGTGGCGGCTGCTCGGCTCCGGTCTCGGCCTCCTCGCCGCCGGCCACGTGTCGTTCGCCTATCTCCAGCTCGTGGGCATCGAGGCCGGGGCCGGCGTCCAGTCGGCTGCCTGGCTGGCGGGCTGCCTCCTCGTGGGATTGGCGGCAGTGGCCTGCGATCCCAGCTCGTGGGCCCTCACCGGGGGGGCCCGGGCCGGCGGCCGGCTGGGGATCTTCCTGCCGTACGTTCCGCTGCTGCTGGCCGGGGCCGTGGCGGTGGGACTCCGTCTCGACCAGGGGGCCCCGGCGTTCCTGGCCGTCAACGGCGGGGTGATCCTGGTCCTGCTGCTGGCCCGCCAGCTGATGGCCCAGCTCGAGAACCTGGAGCTGACCCAGGAGCTGGAGGACAAGGTCCGGAGCCGCACCGCCGAGCTCCACCGCCAGGAGCGCCGCTTCCGGTCCATCGCCCAGAACGCCTCGGAGGTCCTCACCGTCGTGGACGGCGGCGGGGTGGTCCGCTGGCAGAGCGCCTCCGCCGAGCGGGTGCTCGGCTACCCCGCCGAGGACCTGGTGGGCCGGCCCCTGCAGGACCTCCTGGCGCCGGACGAGGCCCGCTGGGTCATGGCCCAGGTCACGGCCGCCCCGCCGCCGCCCTCGCCCCCCACCGTGCTGATCACCGGGCTGCAGCGGGCCGACGGGTCCCGGTGCCAGGCCGAGATCCAGGTGAGCAACCTTCTGGGCGACCCGGCCGTCCAGGGCTTCGTCCTCACCAGCCGGGACGTGGGCGAGCGGACGGCGCTGGAGGAGCAGCTGCGCCGCCAGGCGCTGCACGACCCGCTGACCGGCCTCGGCAACCGGGCCCTGTTCCGGGATCGCCTGCAGCACGCCATGGACCGCTCAAGCCGGCGCCCCGAGCTCCTGGCCGTGCTGATGGTCGACCTCGACGGTTTCAAGCAGGTGAACGACAGCCTGGGCCACGACGCCGGCGACCGTCTCCTGTCCGAGGTCGCCCGGCGCCTGCAGGACTGCGTCCGGGTCGGCGACACCGTGGCCCGCATGGGCGGCGACGAGTTCGCCGTGCTCCTGGAGCGGGCCGACCTCGAGGGGCCGGCGGTGGTGGCCCAGCGCATCGTCTACCGGTTGCGGGCACCGGTGGAGATCGACGGCAGGGCCATCGTCACCCAGGGGAGCGTGGGCGTGGCGGTGGGCTCACCCTCAACCCTGACCGCCGGCGAGCTGCTCCGCAACGCCGACCTGGCCATGTACGTGGCCAAGTCCAAGGGCAAGGGCGTCTACGAGGTGTACCAGCGGGAGATGCACACCGCCGCCCTCGAGCGGGTGGAGCTGGAGGCGGACCTGCGGGATGCGCTGCTCCGGCGGGAGCTCACCCTGCACTACCAGCCCGTGGTGGAGCTGCCCAGCGGGAGGGTGTCGGGTGCCGAGGCCCTGGTGCGGTGGTCGCACCCCGAGCGGGGCCCCATCTCACCGGCTGAGTTCGTCCCGCTGGCGGAGGAGAGCGGCCTGGTGGTCGACCTGGGACGGTGGGTGCTGGGAGAGGCGTGCCGGCAGGCGCGGCGGTTCCAGGAGGCCTACCAGGCGGACGCGCCGTTCACCATCGCCGTCAACGTGGCCGCCCGCCAGCTCACCAGCCCCTGGCTGGTGGACGAGGTCCGCAAGGCGTTGGCCGAGTCACACCTGCCGGCGTCGAGCCTGGTGCTGGAGATCACCGAGGGGGCCCTCATGCGCGACGCCTCGGCCATCGTCCCCACCCTGGAGTCGCTCCGGGCCATGGGGGTGCGCCTGGCCATCGACGACTTCGGCACGGGCTGGTCGTCGCTCAGCCGGCTTCGCTCCTTCCCGGTGGACAAGCTCAAGATCGACCAGTCCTTCGTGGCCGAGATCACCTCCTCTGCCGACGACGCCCCCATCGTGGCCGCCATCGTGGCCATGGCCCACAGCCTCCAGCTCACCACCGTGGCCGAAGGGGTGGAGACCTTGGACCAGCTGGCCTGCCTGCACCAGCGCGGGTGCGAGGAGGTCCAGGGCTACCTGCTCTCCAGGCCGCTGCCGGCCGACGAGCTGCTGGCCCTCCTCCTTGCGCCGGCCGGGCTGCTGGAGCCGGCCCCGTCGGAACCGGCCCCTCTCAGCCGGGAGGAGCAGGGGCTCATGGGGCTGGTGGCGGAGACGGCCCTGCCCGCCGACGGGAGGGATCGCATCCGGCCCGTGCTGCGGGAACTGCGACGGGTCACGGGCGCCGACGCCGTCTACCTCACCGAGGTCCACTGGGAGGAGGGGGTCCAGGAGCTGCGGTTCTCGTCCGGCGCCGGCCCGGTGGCGGAGGGGGCCCACCTGCCCTGGGCCGGGTCCCCCTGCGACCGGATGCTGCAGGGCGGGCCCCGCCTCCTCGCCGACCTGGGCGCCGCCTACCCGGCCCACCCGTTGGTGCACCGGGCCGGTGTGCGGGCCCTGGCCACCGTCCCCCTCTGCACGGGCGAGGGCCGGCTGTTCGGCACCCTGTGCGCCGCCCACCGCCAGCCCGGCGGGCTCGGCCCCGGCACCGTCGTCCTGCTCGAGCTGTTCGCCCGCCTGCTGGTGGAGCACCTGGGCGGGCGGACGGCGCTGGCCGCTCCGGCCTGAGCCGCGTTCATCTCCGACAACGGCCCCACCTGCTGGGGCTGTTGTCGGATCTGGATGGCCCCCCGCCGAGCGGCGGGCAGGGGGCGGCCGGCGTGCCCCGCTACGCTCGGGTCCATGACGTCGGGCCCGCCGGGGCGCTTCGGTGCCGTGCTGACCGCCATGGTCACGCCCTTCGACGACGAGGGCCGCCTCGACCTCGACGGTGTGGCCGTGCTGGCCCGCTGGCTGGTCGACAACGGCAGCGAGGGCCTGGTGGTGGCTGGCACCACGGGCGAGGCGCCGGTGCTGACCGACGGCGAGCGCCAGGACCTCTGGCGGGCGGTGATCGAGGCCGTCACCGTGCCCGTGGTGGCCGGCGCCGGCACCAACGACACCGCCCATTCGGTGGAGATGGCCAAGGCCGCCGCCGACGTGGGGGCCACCGCCGTACTGGCGGTCACGCCGTACTACAACCGGCCGTCCCAAGCCGGCATCGAGGGTCACTTCCGCGCCGTGGCGGCCGCCACCGACCTGCCGGTGGTGCTCTACGACATCCCCGTCCGCTCCGGCCGCAAGATCGCCCACGACACGATGCTGCGCCTGGCTCGGGAGGTGCCCACGATCGCGGCGGTCAAGGACGCCGCCGGCGACGTGTACGGGTCGGCCCGCCTCATCGCCGAGGCGCCCGCCGGCTTCGAGCTGTACAGCGGTGACGACGGGGCCACCCTGCCGCTGCTGTCGGTCGGGGCGGTGGGCACCGTCGGCGTGGCCACCCACTGGACGGGCCGGCTCCACGCCCGCATGTTCGAGGCCTTCGTCAAGGGCGACGTCGAGGAGGCCCGCCGCATCAACGCCGCCATGCTCGCGTCGTTCGCCTTCGAGACCGGCGACGACGCCCCCAACCCGGTACCCACCAAGGCCCTGCTGCGAGTGCTCGGCCTGCCCGCCGGCCAGTGCCGCCTGCCCATGGGCCCCGCCCCCGACGGCCTGGAGGCGCGAGCTCGCGCCGTGCTGGCCGGCCTGGGCGAGGCGGCCCCGGCGCCGCATGGCTGATCCGGTCCGCATCACCTTCCTGGGCGGCCTCGGCGAGATCGGTCGCAACTGCGCCGCCTTGGAGCTGGGCGGGCGCATCATGTTGTTGGACTGCGGGCTCATGTTCCCCGACCTAGAGATTCCGGGAGTCGAACTGGTGCTGCCCGACTTCACCTGGCTGCGGGAGAACGCCGACCGGGTGGAGGGCTGCATCGTCACCCACGGCCACGAGGACCACGCCGGCGGGCTGTCGTTCCTGCTGCGGGAGCTGTCCTTCCCCATCTACGGCTCCTCGCTGACGCTCGGCCTGGCCCGCAACCGCCTGGAGGAGGCGGGCGTCCTCGACCGCACCGAGCTGGTCGCCGTCAACGACGGCGAGCGCCGCACCATCGGGCCCTTCGACGTGGAGTTCATCCCCGTCACCCACTCGGTGCCCCACGGCTTCGCCACCGCGTTCCACACCCCGCAGGGGGTCGTCCTCCACTCCGGCGACTTCAAGCTCGACCTCAACCCGGTCGACGGCCGGCTCACCGACCTGGCCCGCATCGGCGCCATCGCCTCCGAGGAGGGCGTCCGGCTGCTGCTGTCCGACTCCACCAACGCCGAGGAGCCCGGGTTCACCGCCAGCGAGTCGTCGGTGGGCGAGGTGCTCCGGGACCTGTTCCGTGACAACGCCGACAAGCGGGTGATCGTCACCTGCTTCGCCAGCCACATCCACCGCGTCCAGCAGGTGGCCGAGGTCGCCGTGGCCAGCGGCCGCACCATCGCCACGCTGGGCCGGTCCATGGCCAAGAACGTGGCCCTGGCCCGGGACATGGGCCTGCTGCGCATCCCCGACCACTCCATCGTGGACATCGACCGCATCGGCGACCTGGATCCCCGGCGGGTCTGTGTCATCTCCACCGGCTCCCAGGGCGAGCCCATGTCGGCTCTGGCCCTCATGGCAGCGGGGGAGAACAAGCGGCTGCAGGTGGGCCAGGGCGACCTGGTGATCCTCAGCAGCCACGCCATCCCCGGGAACGAGATGAACGTCGGCAAGGTCATCGACGGGCTCCACCGCCGGGGCGCCGAGGTGGTCCACTCCGGCATCGCCGATGTCCACGTCAGTGGCCACGCCATGCAGGGCGAGCTGTCCATCCTGCTGTCAGTGGCCCGCCCTGAGCACTTCATCCCGGTGCACGGCGAGTACCGCCACCTGACCCATCACAGCCGGCTGGCCATCAAGATGGGGGTGGCGGCCGACAAGGTGCTGCTGGCCGAGGACGGCGACGTAGTGGAGCTGAGCGACGCCGGCCTCGAGTTCGCCGGGGAGGTGCCGGCCGGCTACCTGTACGTGGACGGCATCGTGGGCGACGTGGGCCACGGCGTGCTGCGGGACCGGCGGGCCCTGGCCGAGGAGGGCGTGGTCCTGGTGGTCGTCACCGTGGACGCCCGCTCCGGCGAGGTCCTCACCGGCCCGGAGATCATCACCAGGGGCTGGGTGTTCGAGCGGGAGGCCGACGGCCTCCTCGACGAGGCCCGCAAGGTGGTGCTGGCCCGGCTGGAAGAAGCGGCCGTGGAGGCGGAGGGCACCGACTTCGAGTCGATGAAGCGCCACGTCCGACAGGCCCTGGCCCGCTTCGTCAACGAGCGCACCAGGCGCCGGCCCCTCATCGTGCCGGTGGTCATGGAGGTCTGAGGCACCGTCCCCGCCGGCCAGTCCGGTGGGGTCCTTGGTGCTGCTGTTACTGTTGTTGCCACTGTGGCAGCGACTCGCAAGCGCAGGCCGGCCGGCCGGCGGTCCCCCCCCTCCAGACGGCCGGCCCGCCCGCGCTCGCCGGCAGCCCGCCGTCGTCCCGCCGCCCCCAAGCGACCGTCCCTCGGGGCCCGCATCCGGGCCGGCCTGGCCCGCTGCGTCGGCCGCCAGGCCGACGACGTCTGGGGGCTCAGCCTCCTGGTGGCCGGCCTCCTGGCCGCCCTGGGCATCTACGCCGACCTGGCCGGGCCGGCGGGGGGCGCCCTGGGCTCGGCCACGGGCCGGCTGCTCGGCTGGGCCCGCTTCCTGGTCCCGGCCGCCCTGGCCGGCGTGGGGCTCTCACTGGTACGAGGCCGGCCCCGCGCCGAGCCGGGCCGGGCCGTGGTGGGATCGGCCCTGGCCCTCGTCGCCGGCGCCGGCCTCGGCCACCTCCTCGGCGGCACGCCCCGCTGGGACGCCGAAGGGCCGGCCCTGCGCCGGGCCGGCGGCTGGCTGGGCGTGGCGGTGGGTGGGCCACTGCGGGCCCTGCTCTCGCCGTGGGGCGCCGGCCTGGTGCTGGTGAGCCTGGCCATCGTCGCCGTCCTCGTCCTCACCCGCACGCCGGCCCGGGCCGGGGCG
>JBOGHQ010000510.1:0-17691 GCA_050744785.1 Acidimicrobiales bacterium
GCTACGGGCCCCTGGTCCCGGCGCGGGACCACACCACCGGCCTGGAGCTCCTGCTCCTCCCCCGCGGCTTCGAGTACCTCAGCTTCGGCTGGACGAACGACCTGATGGGCGACGGCGTGCCCACGCCGGGCTCCCACGACGGCATGGCCGCCTTCCGGATCGACGACGGGGTCCACCTGGTCCGCAACCACGAGCGCGGGGCCGGCAGCCCCTTCGGGCCGCCCGCGCTGGCCTACGACGCCGGGGCGGGAGGCGGCACCACCACTCTCGTCTTCGATCCCGACGCCGGCCAGCCGGTGGACAGCTGGGCCAGCCTCAGCGGCACCATCCGGAACTGTGCCGGCGGGCCCACACCAGCCGGGTCGTGGCTCACCTGCGAGGAGACCACCGACATCGTGGCCGGCACGCGCCACGGCTATGTCTTCGAGGTGCCCTCCAGCGGGGTGGCCGACCCCGTCCCGCTGACCGCCATGGGGCGCTTCTCCCATGAGGCCACCGCCACCGACCCTGCGACGGGCTACGTGTACCTCACCGAGGACGCCGGGTCGTCGGCCCTCTACCGCTTCCGGCCCACCGACCCTGGCCAGCTGTCGGCCGGGGGCGTCCTCGAGGCCATGAAACTGGTCGGTACCGCCGACACCAGGCCCTGGGCGACCGGGACGAGCGCCGGCGTGGCCGAGTGGGTGACGGTGGACAACCCCGACTGGGGCCCCGGCGAGCTGACCACCTGGCAGCAGGTGCAGGCCAAGGGCGCGGCCCGCATCAGCCGGGGCGAGGGCGCCTGGTACGGCAACGGTGTGATCTACGCGGTGAGCACCAACGGCGGGCCGGTGAGCCAGGGCCAGATCTTCGCCCTCGACCCGGTTGCCGGCACCTTCACGGCCGTCTATGCGTCTTCCGACGCCAACGTGCTCAACGCACCGGACAACATCTGTGTCAGCCCGCGTGGCGGCCTGGTGCTGTGCGAGGACGGCAGCGGGCTGGAGTTCCTGCACGGCCTCACCCCCACCGGCGACATCTTCAAGCTGGCCCGGAACAACGTGGTCCTGACCGGGGAGCTGGCCGCCGCCAAGGGCTACACCCGGACCGACTTCTCGGACTCGGAATGGGCGGGCGCCACCTTCGAGCCCAAGAAGGGGAGCTGGCTGTTCGTCAACATCCAGAGCCCAGGCGTGAGCTTCGCCATCACGGGGCCATGGGAGTTGGGGTGCCGCTAAGAATCGTGTCACCAGCCGCAAACGCCGGGCCGCATCACAGCGCCTCGACGTAGCCTGCGGCGACCTCCTCGGGCGGGTTCGTGTAGCGGGCGATGTAGCGCTGGGAGCGGTGGCCAAGGCGGCGTTCCAGTTCGTAGGCGTCGGCTCCCGTCGCCTCCGACAGGGAGAAAGCGAACGTGTGTCGGATGTCGTGGGGCCGAAGAGGGCTGATCCGTCGGTCCGGCTCGATCTGCTCGGCGTCGTGCCAGGCGCCGATGCGCTCAAGGATCAGGTTGACCGCCCGGGGCGAGAGACGCCCGCCGCTCCGGCGGCTGCGGACGCTGGACGCCGAGACGAACAACGCCGTCGAGTCGGTGTCGACGTCACGAGGGCGTTCATGCTCCAGATAGTCGGCCAGGGCGGTACGGGCATCGGCCGACAGGAAGACGCTGCGCTGCGAACCCCCCTTGCCCCGCACCCTTGTCAGCCGGGCACGCTTGGCTGCCCGCAACGCCGCTGGGTCGGCGGGGCTCAACTGGCCGACGTCGAGATTGGTCAGCTCCTCGCGACGAATTCCGGTCGACAGCAGCGTGTAGACGATGGCGCGGTCGCGGACCGGACGGCCGTGACCGTGAAGGTCCCCGTTGGCGGCGGCCCGCCGGCCCTTGAGCTGGTGGAACCGTTCCAGCCGGTCGACGACGCTCTTCAGCGAGCGGACCTGAGCCGCTGTGAGTGCCCGAGGCTCGAGTGGGGCGAGCCCGACCGAGGCGACACGGCGGCTGGGATCACCACCGGGCAGTGCCTCCGGCGACTGCGCCCCGACCCAGGCCAGGAATCCCGACAGCGAGGCCAGGTGGTTGTTCACCGTCGCCGGAGCCAGCCCGGAGGCCACCTGCCTGTCCCGCCAGCCGGTCACGTCCCGGGCGACCACTGTCGAGAGCCGGTCGTGGCCATAGCTCGACCGGAGAGACCGCTCGAAGCGGAGCAGATGCAGTCGGATCCGGTTCGCCACCTCGCCCGAGCGCACCCCGCGGACCGCCAATTGTTCGTACCGCTGCGCCCACGCCGACACGCTGTCGACTGCCTCGTCGCGGTCCGACGTGGCCTCAGCAGCCTTTCGTGAAGGCAACTTGAGTCGATCCGGACTACGGGAGGCATCTCTCACGGTCGCCATTCAACCACGTTCCTTCACAGAAGGGACGTTTCGTGAAGGGAACCTCCTGTTGGACCGTCGGCGTATCCCGATCGGCTCGTCATGAAGCGAGGAGCGCCCTCACGGCCTTGGTCAGCCCCCGGTCCGGTCGGGCCCGCAGGTTGCGACGAGCCTCGAGAGCCCCGTTGATCGCCCCGATCACGGCAGAGCGTTCGGGGTCAGTAACCGGCCGGCCCTCGTAGTGCTCGAACCAGTCGGCCACCTCCGACCAACGCCAAAGGGGATTGCGGGTTACCGACGCCGCTGGCGTGGGGAAGCCTCCCGGTCCGCGCTGGCCGTCGATCAGCATCCGCACCGACTGGCGTGTCCTTCCGAGCCGCGCCGCGATCTCGGCCGCCCACACCAGCTCGTCGGGCTCCACCCGCATCACCGCTCCACGGCCCAGCACCCCCTCGACCGCGGCGATGGCCGACATGACGGCCGCGGTCAGATCCGTGGCCTCGCGGGAGAACAGCGCCGTCACGACACCGTCTCGGGCGCCGAAGGTGGCGTCGCCACAGCCGGCCTCGAACAGGGCGTCGATGGCCGCGTCGTCAACGACGCCGGTGGCGACCAGCTCGAACTCGAAGTCACTCATAAGGACACTCCTTTCGCGGGGTGGGGACAACGGTCCACGAAAGCCCGTAGCTGACGGGCATGGGCGACCGAGTCGGCCGGCGTCGACCACACCGAGCGCTGCGGGCAGTCCCCTGGACATCGGAGCTTGGCCCATGAGTGAGCCGACGATCCCGACGCCACGACGATCCAGCCGTTGCTCTCCGCATAGCGGACCACGGCCTCGATGTCCTTGACCGGGTGCCGCTTCCGGGCCACGGCCCACCTTACACGAGAGTGTTGCCAGATGTGAACAGGGCCTCACCAGCCGGCCGAAAGTTGGCCGGCGGCCACATCGTCTGGATCTGCCGGTCACCTACGGGAGCGTCGCGGGCTGGTTGGGGTGCCAGTAAGGAACGTGGCACCAACCGACAAGTACGGCCGTGACGACGGGCGGGACGTTGGGTGGAGCGATGTCGAGGGCCGCCGCTGGGGAAGGCCGGCCGAGCTTCCGACCTGCACTGACGCGAGACGAATAGAACCCGGGCACCCAGTCCACGGTCACAGCGTACGGCGACCTAACCTAACGGAGCGTCAGGAGACAACTTCCCTGCGTGTGCGGGACATCCTCCCGCCCGATTCCCGTGACATCCGTCACCGTCGCCGTCACACTGGGGTCGTGGTCCGTCGGCGTGCACGTGCTCCCTCGACGACCCAAGGTGGAGTCATCGAGGTGGACGGCCTGGGGATGCACAACGGGGCGCGGGGGCTGCTGGCGTGGAGCGCCTGGTCACTAGTCGTCGTGACGCTCGCCACCATGGTGTGGCTCGACCAACTCCTGCGCGGCGCTGGGCAGGCAGACCTCATCCCATTTGACCCAGCCGGTGTGGCCTTTGCCACCGGCGCCGTCATGTCGGCCACCATGGGGTTGGTCCTCGGCTCCCGGACCGGCCACCCGGTGGCCTGGCTTTTGCTCGCCGCCGCAGGCACGGTCGTGGCCAGCGGCTTCTCGGAGGCGTACGCCGCTTACGGCGTGGTCGCCCGCCCTGGGTCACTGCCCGCCGCCCGCTGGGTCGCCCCGTTCTCCGAGGCTATGTTCTTCCCGGTCTTCGCCCTCCTGGCGTTCATCATGCTGCTGACCCCCACCGGGCGGCTTCCCTCGGCCCGCTGGCGACGTTGGGCACCGCTCGTGGCCGCCGGCGGTGCCGGGTGGACCCTCTCCAGCCTCCTGCTTGACGAGCCGCTCGACCCTCCGCTGGAGATGCTGACCAGCCCCTTCGCCATCGAGGCCCTGCAGGCTCCACTGATGGTCGTCGCCATCGCCGGCGTCCTCCTGAGCCATGGAGGCGTAGTGGCGGCCGGCGTCTCGCTGGCCCTGAGGTTCCGGGGGTCCACCGGCGTCGATCGCCAGCAGCTGCGGTGGGTGATGTTCGGTGCCGCGGTGGCCGCGGTGGCGGTCGTGGGCGCACTGGTGAGCGCCTCGGTGGGGCAGGGCGTGCTGCTCGGCGTGTTCGCGGCCACGTTCATGACCGTCCTGCCGTTGAGCGTGGCGGTGGCCATCTCCCGCTACCACCTGTACGACCTCGACCGGGTCATCAGCCGGTCGCTGCTCTACACCGCGCTCTCTGCGCTGGTCGCTGCCGTGTACGCCGCCGTCGTCCTCGGACTCGAGCTCCTGGCGGCCAGCGGTCCGGTGGTCCCCGGAGTGGCGGCCGTCGTCACCGCTCTGGCGGTACTGCCGCTCCGGGTCATCGCCCAGCGCGCCATCGATCGCCTGCTCTTCGGCCGGGCCGCCGAGCCGTTCGCCGTCGTCAGCGAGCTCAACCGGCACCTCCAGGAGTCGGCCTCGCCAACGTCGGCGCTGGAGACGTTGGTCGATACGGTGGCTGCCGATCTCCGTCTGCCGCTCGTCGCCGTCGAGTCCCACGACGGGACGGTCCTTGCCGCCCATGGAGACGCTCCGCCCCGGGGGACGAAGCGGATCGTCCTCGCCCACCAGGGGGAGGCGGTCGGAGCCCTCGTCTTCGGACTCAGGCGGGGCGAGGACGACTTCGATGCCCGGGAGCAGGCGCTGCTCGAGGACCTCGCCCGCCACGCCGGCGCGGCCGTGCGTTCCGTCGCCCTCGTGCGCGATCTCCAGACGGCCCGGCAACGGCTCGTCGCCACCCGCGAGGAGGAGCGCCGCCGGCTGCGCCGTGACCTGCACGACGGCCTCGGCGCCCAGCTGACGGCTGTGACCATGAAGCTCGACGCGGCCCGAAACCTCATGGCCTCCGATCCCCAACGAACCGACGCCGTCCTGGCGGAGCTCGGTGCGGACGTCCGGACCGCCATCGCCGACATCCGCCGATTGGTCTACGCACTGCGCCCGCCGGGCCTCGATGACCTCGGGCTAATCGGCGCCCTCTCGCAGCACGCCCGCGCCTGTTCCTCGAACGGCACGACCTTCGACGTCGGTGTCGAGGGATACGACCTCGGCGCGCTTCCGGCCCCCGTCGAAGTGGCGGCCTACCGCATCGCCTCGGAAGCCATGACGAACACTGTCCGGCACGCCCGTGCTGCTCAATGTCGCGTAAGGCTTCGCATGGACGACGGCCTGGTCGTCGAGGTCGTCGACGACGGCCTCGGTCTCCCACCAGACTGGGTCCCTGGTGTCGGTATGACGTCGATGCGCGAGCGTGCCGCCGAGCTCGGGGGCACACTGATCGCAGAACCTGCCGGTCCGTCCGGGACACGGGTCGTCGCCCGGCTCCCCCTCCCCGGGGGTTCGGAGTGACCGCCCCGCCCATCCGCGTAGTAGTCGCCGACGATCACCCCATCGTGCGAGAGGGGATGCGCCTGCTGTTCCAGTCCCGGCCCGACGTCGAGATCGTCGGCGAGGCGGGAACCGGCGGCGACGCCGTCGCCCTCGCTGCGGCCACCGTCCCGGACGTGGTGATCATGGACGTCCACATGCCTGGCCTGAACGGCATCGAGGCCACTCGACGGGTCGTGGCCGAGAACCCCTCCGTCGGCGTCCTCGTGGTGACCATGTACGACGACGACGAGACGGTCTTCGCCGCTATGCGCGCCGGGGCCCGCGGCTACCTGCTCAAGGGGGCCGAGCAGGACGAGATCGTCGCCGCCGTGACCGCTGTCTCCCGCGGGGACGCCCTCTTCGGCGCCCCCGTTGCGGCGCGGATCCTCTCCTACTTCGCCCAGCCGCTGCCCGGGTGGAAGAGCGCCTTTCCCGAGCTCACCGAGCGCGAGCGCCAGGTCCTCGACCTGGTCGCGTCCGGCCGGAACAACCCCGCCATCGGTCAAGCGCTGGGGATGAGCACCAAGACGGTTGCCAACAACGTCTCCAACATCCTGACCAAGCTGCACGCCGCCGACCGGGCCGAGGCGATCATCCGAGCCCGCGACGCCGGCCTCGGTCGTTAGCTCCACTCGCCCGTCCCGCCTGCGCTTCCCGACCTCCTGCGGCCGCGGGAACGCCGCCTCGTGACTGCGGGAACCGGGAAGGCGCACGCTGCCCTTGACCACAGACCCAAGGAGGGAACATGACTGGATCGCCGGAAACTGACACCGCCAGGCTCAGACCGGGGGCGATCGCCGCGTTGCTCGGCGCACCCATCGCCGCCCTGGTTGCCCGGATGGTGTGGGTACCCTACGACGAGGAGGACTCGGCCCGGTACTTGGCCGAGCTGGCCCGGGACACCGGCGGCGCCGCCACGGGTGCCTTCCTGATGATCGTCAGCGCCCTCTTGCTCGTCCCCGTTGCACTGGCTTTGGGGACGGTCGTCGGGGAACGGATGCCGCGGCTCGGGCGCATCGCGGGTGGCATGGCTGTCGCCGGCACCATCGGGATGGCCTCGCTTTCGGCCGTCGCCCTGGTCGCGTGCAGCATGGCCGACGCGGCCGACCGGACGGCGATGGTGGGTGCGTGGGACTCGTTCTTCAACGGCGCCGCCAGCGAGACCATCTTCCTGTTCATCCTCGTCGGGGCTATCGGATTCGTCGCCCTCGGTGTCGGGCTCTTCCGCAGCGGGGTCGTGGCCCGTCCTGCCGCCGTGCTGGCCGCCGTCGGTGGCGCCGCCACCCTGTTCACCACCGGCGGCCCAGCCCGCGGCCTCCTCGTCGTGGCTGCCGCGCTCGCCCTCGTGGGGTTCGCATGGGTGGCGGCCGGTACCCGTACGCAAGGCGGGACCGAGACGCGGCGCCACGGCATCATCCGAGCCTGAGGTCCGACTTCTCCGCCTAGTCCGCATCACCGGCGCCGTCGGGTGAGCCGATGTCGAGGCGGGAGCTCATGTCCAGCTTCACCTCTCCATAGGGGAGGACGTGGATCCAGAACAGCGGGGTCAGGCCCCGCCGGTCGGCGGGGGTGAAGACGTCGGCCCAGGTGGCGTCGCCCATGACGTCTTGGAGCATGAGCATGTTCACGTACACCATGGCGGCCTGCAGGATCCGCAGGCAGAGCACGAACATCTCCTGCTCGTCGCGGCGGTTACTGGCGATCTCCCCACCCTTGCCGTATGCGATCACGCCGTTGGCGCCGTTCCAGGACTCCACCACGTTCAGGCCCTCGCCGATCTCTCGCTGCACGTCACGGTCGCGCAGGTAGCGGGCGCAGAAGATCGTCTTCTGGGCCCGGCTCACCTCCAGCATCGCCGTGTAGGTCGGGTGTGAGGCGTTGCGGGTGAAGCGGCGCAGGATCGCCTCAGTTGACGCGGTGCCGAGCCGGATGGCGGTGGCGTACTTGATCATCTGGTCGTAGTTCTCCTCGATGACCTCCCAGCGGATCGGCCGCGTCATGGCCGGGCCGAGGGCGGGATAGGCGTCGGGGGCGGCTCGGTCGGGGCGGTAGAGCTTGATCCGATTGATCCGCTTGATCCTCGGCAATAGGTCGAAGCCCAGCAGCCTCGTGACCCCGAACCCGATCTCTGACTGGCCGTGGGAATCGACGTAGTTGGCCTCGACATCCATGGTGGTGCCGTGGCGCAGCGCCCCTTCGACCATCGCCGCCACCTCCGAGGCCGTGCATGAGATCAATTGAGAATGCACGGCCATCGAGTGAAGCTCGACGTGCCAATAGATGAGGACTCCACGGCCCCCATACCGGGAGTGCCACTCGGTGAAGATGTTCTGGTCGAAGGCCCGGACATGGGTCGAGTCCGAGGCCACCGCGCTCGACCCCGCGCCCCACAGGCTGTTGCGGCGGGCGGCGAAGGTGGCGTCGGCGATGGCGACGGCGATCGCCTGCGCCGCCTCCACCGTGAGGTAGCGGCGGCGGGCGTAGCGGATGTCGGCCTCGCTGTGGCCGTGCCCACCGGCGGAAACGGCCCGGATCCCGGTGTTGGTGCCGTAGGCGTAGATGGCCAACAGGAGCCGCTCGGCCAGCACGCCGGCGGGGATGCTGCCCCCGGTGGCCACCGATGTCACAGTGTCGAGGCAGCCGGTCCGCAGCACCGCCTCCTTGAGGATGTCGACGAGGGGCACCATGCCCCAGCGCCGGGCCACCTCGGCCTTGACCCGCCGCAGGTTCGCCGGCTCGGGCTGGGCCTCCAGTGGCGTCAGCTTGATGGCCCCGGATCGTCGCTCGGCGATCGACAACCACGCCAGCCCGGGCAGGGCGTCGTTCAACGCCGAGAGCTCAGCACGCATCTGGTCGCGCAGCTCATCGACGAAGGCCGCCGGGTCCAGGGGCTTGCGCAGCGAGGCGTAGTGATCGCTGCGGTGCTCGGCGAAATCGGCCGGCAGATCGTTGTCGGGGTTGCGCCACCGATCCGCGCCCACCACCCAGATCTCCTTGCACCGAAGCTGGTCGCGCAGCGCCTGGAAGGTGGCCACCTCGTAGACCATCCGCACCGTGCGCTTCCGGCCGCGGGTGTCATTTCGGTAGAGCACGTCCTGCCAGTCGCCCTCCAGCCCCCGATGAGCAGGGACCTTCTCGCCCAGCGGGTAATAGGTGATGTTGCCGGCGCCGGCGTGGCGACGGATGAAGGCCAGGGCCTCGATGACCGGCTGGTGGGTGGTGTTGCTGCTGCGGAAGTCCAGGACCTCCAGGAGCCGGATCAGGCCGCGGCGATAGTGGGAGGTGTAGGAGGCCTTCAGCGTGGTCTGCACCGTTCGCCGGTACGTCGGGCCGCTCGCCTTGAACTCGGCCACCAGCTCCCGAAGCGTCTGCTCGCCGCCCGAGACCGCCGGGAAAACCACCTGGCGGACGGTTCCCTCCGGAGCTGCCACCGATGCCTCGGCCACCTTGAACAGGATGTTCTCCTTGCCGGTCACCCGCCGGAACTCCTTGACCAGCTCCTTGGTGACCTTCTTCTCCGCCCGAGCGCCGATCCGGTGCACGGTGGCGATGAGCAGGTCCACCAGGGTGTCGGTGATCTCCCGCTCCCGCTCGTACAACAGGGCGGCCAGCAGCGTCAGGCGCAACGGCTCCGGGTTGGTGCGCAGGTGCGAAGGCGACTCCACCGCCGCCCGCCCCCGCCACCCGGCGACCACCTTGGGGGCCACGTCGTCGAACACGCCCGAGGGAAGGCCGATCGCCCGGGTGGCGAGCAGCTTGTCGATCTCGGTGAAGACCGTCTCCAAGCTCAGGTTGCCCGGGGCTTCCTTGACCATGGCCAAGACAGCGGCCTCGCCGTCGTCACCGTCGGGGTCCGCTTCGACATCGGAGATGTCAGCTCCGTCGCCAGGTTCGTCGGTCGCCACCAGAGCCTTGATCTGCTCGGCGACCTCCTCGCTCAGCCGGGAGCACACCCGCAGCACGCTTCTCCCTTCGCCCAGGTGCAGCGCGGAGCGGACGATGCGGTCGATCCGTCCTGCGGCTGGCGGCTCGATTCGCTCCGCCCGACAACGGGCCAGCAGCTCGTCGCGAACCCTCTCCGGCCGGCGCTCCTCGTCGGTGACTGTTGACGCGCTCGGCCAGCCACGACACCAGCTTGTCGGCATCGGCCACGCTGCACTCCCGGAAGCCCAGGTGGCGGCGGATCTGGGACCGGTGGTACTCAATGGTGCGGCCCGTCCACTCGTACGTGGCCAGGTCCGATGGCTCCACCTGGACCTGCGTGGCCACGAAGGCCACCACCTCGTCCGGCAAGTCGACGCCTCCACGGGGGAAACGACCATGGCGAGTGAAGAACTTCAGCAGTAATGCGAAGCCGAGCCTCGTTGCGCCTCGCTTGCCGGCCACGAGCTCGCGCTCGTCCTCCAACACCGTCCAGTGCTCGTCGAACTCACCGTGGTCCAGCGGCGACCGGCCCACTGCACACCATCATCGCTGACGGCCCGGTTTGCGGCTGGTGACACGATTCTTAGCGGCACCCCTGTTGGCGCGGGCCTTGAGCCTGAGCCGGTGGGCGGCGGCTCTGGCCGTGGTGCTGTTCACCCTCTCGCCGCTGGCTGGCGTGGCCCACCGCTTCCTGCTCCTCGACAACCTGGGCATGCCGCTCCTCCTGGGTGCGCTGTTGGCCGGTTGCCGGCTGCGGCAGTCGACCGGCGGCGCCGCAGTCGCCGGTGCTCTCCTAGGGGCGGCGGTCCTGGTGAAGGAGACGAACCTCCTCATGGTGCCCGTCCTCGCCCTGCTGCTGGCGGGGCGGGATGAAACCCGGCAGCCGAGCACCGGCGGGCCGACATGGCGGCGACTGGCAGCGGCCGGCGCCGGCCTGGTGGCGGTGGCCGGTGCATGGCCGCTCTATGCCCTCCTGCGCGGCGAGCTGGTCGCGGGGCGGGGGGAGCCGTCCCTGCTCGACGGCCTGCACTTCCAGCTCATCGGCAGGCGGGGCGGCGGCAGCGTGCTGGACCCGTCGAGCGAACGCCGCCAGCTCCTCGCTCACTGGCTCCGCCTCGATCCGTGGCTGCTCGGACTGGGGGCCGCCGCCGGTGGGGCCGCGGCCGCCGTCAAGAGGTTGCGGCCGGTGGTGCTGGCCTTGGCGATCCTCGCCGCCGGCCTGGTCCGGCCCGGCTACCTGCCGGCGATGTACGTGACCCTGGCGCTCCCGTTCGCGGCCCTCAGTGTGGCCGGAGCGGCGGAGTGGTGCTGGCGGCGAGCGGCCCCACGGCTCCGGTACGGGCGCCCCGCCGCCGGGGCGGCAGCCCTCGCGCTGGCCGTGGCCGTGCTCCCTGGATGGCTGCGGTCCGGCGTCGAGCTGCCCACCTGGCAGGGCGAGCGGGCATACGGCCGGGCCGTGGCCTGGCTGGCCGACAACGTCCGCCCCGGGGAGGTCATCCTGGTCGACGACGGCATCTGGCTCGACGTGGTGGAGGCCGGCTTCCCCGCCCCCAGCGTGGTGCTGTCCCGCGAGCTGGACGGGCAACGCCCGGCGTGGCAGGGCACGCCCGCGGATTGGAGGCAGGTCGCGTACGTGGTCGAGACCCCGTCGCTGCGCCGGGCGGCGCGCGGGCCGGGCGGCGGAGAGCTGGCCGGCACGCGCCGGGCGCTGGCCGAGTCGACGGTCGTGGCGCGGGTGAGGAGTGGCGGGATTGCCATCGACGTGCGCCGACTGGCCGATGAAGCGGGGTGATTCCCCCACCCGCCGGCTGGGGGCCACGCCCCATCGCCCCCCCGGTGGGCCGATCATAGGGTGGTCGCCAGCGGGCCCCGCCGGGCCTGACGACCGTCGGAGGACGTTGCGTGGACGTGAGGCGTGGGCTGGAGGTGCTCCGGCGGCACCTGGTGCTGGTGGTCCAGGCCGTGGCCGTGGTGGGGGTGCTGGCGGGTGTGCTGTCCAGCCTGCGCTCGCCGGTGTACCACGCCGCCGCCAAGGTGCTGCTGCGCCCGCCCGATGCCGCCGGGGACGTGCTCTCCGCCAACCGCCGACCGCTCCAGAGCCAGTTCGATGCTGATCGTCAGGTCATCGGCCAGATCGAGATCATTCGCAGCCGAGAGGTGGTGGCCGACGCGGCCAAGCGCCTCGACGTTCCCGTCGAGCGCGTCCACACCAGCATGGCGGTGTCGCAGCGGCCCTCCAGCGACGTGGTCAACATCGGCGCCCGCAACGTCGATCCCACCATGGCGAGGGACATGGCCAACGCCCTGGCCCGGGCCTACCTCGACAACCGGAGGGAGCAGGCGGTGAGCCAGCTCCGCGCCGCCAGCCGGGAACTGGAAGCCAAGCTGGCCGAGCTCCAGGGCCAGATCGCCACCTACGACGGCCAGGTGGCTGCGAGGACTCCGCAGCAGGCTGGCCCGGCGGCGACGGCCACGCCGGAGGCGCCTGCCCCCGGCGTGGCCCCCGGGGCGAGCGCCGCCACCGTCCCGGAGCCCACCGACCCGGGGTTGAACCTGGGCGGCCAGCCCACGTCGGTGGAGTCGCTCAAGGCAGCGCGCTACGCCTCGGCCGTGCAGTACAACTCGCTGTTCGCCAAGCAGCAGGAGTTGCTCGTGCAGACCAGCCTGAAGGAGGCGGACGCCGAGCTGGTGGCCTTGGCCCGGCTGCCCGCCGGGCCGGTGAGCCCCAAGCCGGTGCGGGACGGCCTGGTGGGCGCGTTGTTCGGGTTCGTCCTGGGCGCCGGCTGGGCATTCGTGCGTGAGCGTCTGGACGACAGGATCCGCTCCAGGACGGAGCTGGAGGAGCTGTCCGGGCTACCCGTGCTCGCCGAGCTGCCGCGGGTCGACGCCGCGCCCGGCGAGGAGTTGGTCGCCGCCTTCGATCCGGTCGGCCCGTTCGCCGAGGCGGTGCGCGCCCTGCGGACCAGCGTCGACTTCCTAGGCCTCCAGGCGCCGATCACCCGGGTGGCCGTCACCAGCCCGAGCCCCGGGGACGGCAAGTCCCGTGTCGCCGCGAACCTGGCCGCGGCCTACGCCCAGTCGGGCTACCGGACCATTCTCGTGTCGGCTGACCTGCGGCGCTCACGCGCCGAGGAGGTCGTGGGGGCCGACGGGGGTCCCGGCCTGAGCGGCGCCATCGCCGGCATGGCGGCCGCCGAGCTGAGCAGCGGGGGCGACCGCTCCGCTCCCGATCTGGCCGCCATGCTCGTCGACACGCCGGTCGAGAACCTGCGGCTGCTGCCGAGCGGGACGTCGCCGCCCAACCCGGCCGAGTTGCTGCGGTCGCACTACACCGACCTGGTCCTCGAGCAGCTCGGCCGGCTCGCCGATCGGGTGGTGATCGACACTCCCCCGGTGGTGGCGGTGACCGATGCCGTGGTGCTCGGGCCCAAGGCCGACGGTGTGATCATCGTGGCGTCGATGGGCGAGACCGAGCGCGACGCCGTCCGCCGGGCGCGGGAGCTGCTGGACGCCACGCCGGCCCGTTTGCTCGGCGTGGTGGCCAACAAGGTGCCCATCACGTCGCAGGCGTACCGCTACAGCTACTCGGAACAGCCACCTCAGGCCGGTCGCAAGGGCCGATCCCGGCGCAGCGCCTCGGTGCCCGAGCCGGCCGCCTCCCGGTCGTGACCCGAACGGTCCGAGGTGCCGGCGACCTCTGACCGGTCCACGGCACCCGCCGTCGCGGCGCTGCGCCGACCGGGACGGCGCGATGGGGCGGCGGACCAATCCGTCCCGTCCCGGCCGGCACCGGAGTCCGGGTCCTCCACCAAGGCGCTGCTGATGGCGGCCGACCTCGTGACAGTCGGCCTGGCCATGGTCGTCGGGTACCGGCTCAAGACCCACCTCCCCGGGAACCCGCTCCGCGACACCGCTGGCGTGCACCTCCTCGTCGGGGGCCTGTCGCTGCCGCTGTGGGCGACGATGTTCCTCCGACAACGGCTGTACACGGCGCGCTGCGTCAACGATCCGATCGAGGAGCTGCGCCGGCTTGCCAGAGCGGCCACGGGCGGGATCATCGCCACGGCGCTGCTCGCCTTCGCCCTCCGCTCCTACGTGTCCAGGGGCTGGCTCCTGACCACCTTCGTCGCGGCGCTGTTCCTTGTTGCCGCCGAGCGCTACCTGGTCCGTCGCATCTTCGCGGCCGAGCGACGCAGGGGGCGGCTGCTCCGCCCGGTGGTGATCGTCGGCGACAACGCCGAGGCGCGCGCCCTGGCCGCGATGCTCACCGATGACCCGACGCTGGGCTATCGAGTGGTCGACGTCCTCCCCGAGCCGCCGCTGCACCCCTCGGGCGACGAGCGGGCCCGGCTCGTCCAGGTCGTGGAGGCGGTCCGCGGCACGCGTGCCACCGGCGTCATCGTCGCCACCACGGCCGTGAGCGCCGGGACGTCCAACCGGATCGCCCGTGACCTGCCGGACGCCGGGGTGCACGTGGAGCTGTCCTCCTCGCTCCGGGACGTGGCGCGCGAGCGTCTCGTGGTCCGCTCACTTGGGCGTTATGCCATGCTCCACGTCGATCCGGTGCGCCGGACGGGCTGGCAGGTCCGGGCCAAGCGGGCCTTCGACGTGTGCGGTGCCTCCGTCGCCCTGCTCCTCGCCCTCCCACTGCTGCTCCTGGCCGGGCTGGCCGTGAGGCTCACGTCACCCGGGCCGGTGCTGTTCCGGCAGGAGAGGATCGGCCGCGGCGGGAGGCCGTTCGAGCTGCTCAAGCTGCGCACCATGGTCGTGGGAGCCGACGCCATGCGGGCCGGGCTGGACAACCATCGGGACGGCCCGCTGTTCAAGCTGCCCCGCGACCCCCGCCTCACACCCGTCGGGGGCTGGCTGCGCCGGACGTCGATCGACGAGCTGCCCCAGTTGTGGAACGTGCTGCGGGGGGAGATGAGCCTGGTCGGTCCCAGGCCGGCCCTGGCCGCAGAGCTGGCGGCGTGGAGCCCCGAGCTGCACCAGCGCCTGCGGGTCAAGCCGGGGATCACGGGAATGTGGCAGGTGGAGGGCCGCAACGATGCGTCCTTCGCCAGCTACGAGCGGCTCGACCTGTACTACGTGGACAACTGGTCGCTCGTGCGCGACCTGGTGATCCTGGCCCGTACGCTGCCCGCCGTCGTCTCGGCCCGCGGCGCCTACTGAGCGCTGGCGAGCCGCAACCTCAGGTAGGCGCGGCTGCTCAGCCCCCGGGCTGGAAAAGGATCTTGACCGCCCCGTCCTGCTTCTTCTGGAACTGCTCGTAGGCCTCGGGCGCCTGCTCGAGGGCGGCGGCCCATACCCCGCCCCACACGGCGGTGGCGGTGAAGGGCGCCACCCAGGTGGACAGGGCCATCGCCCCCGTGGCGCTCCTCAACCAGGCCAACCCGTTGCTGCTGAGGTACCTGGTCGACGCCGTCGTCGAGAAGGGGACGGGCGGATCGGTGGCGACCAGCCGCCTCGTCCTGCTGCTGGGTCTCCTGCTCGGGGCCGGGGTGCTCATCTCCCTCGTCACGAACGTCCAGGGCTACATCGGCGACCTGCTGGGAGCGAAGCTGCAGACGCTGCTGAGCCGGCGCTACTACGACTTCACACCGACGAGCTGGCCGAACCTTCGACGTGGCCGACAGGCGCGCGGAAGCTTGGAGGAGATCGCTCGGGGACCGACGAGCCGAGCGCCGTCAAGAAAGGGCGTGCTCGATGTCGGAGAGACGACGCCAGAGGCGCCGTCCGTCCAAGTCCTGGAACTCGAAGTGGCGGTAGAAGGCAGCCGCGTCGGGCGTCATGGCGTCGACGACCACGGCCCGCGCCCCGAACTCGCGGCCGCCGCGCACGCAGCGGGCCAGCGCGTCGACGAGGAGGTGGCCGCCGAGGTGGCGACCCTGCTCCGAGCGGTCGATGGCGAGGCGAGCGAGCAGCACCACCGGCACCGGGTCCGGCATCCCGCGTCGCAGGCGCGACGGCGCACGGGGGTGGCCGACGGCGCTCATCGCCAGCGCGTAGAAGCCGACCACCCGCCGGCTGCGGCACACCACATAGGTGGCCGCCGTCCCCGAGGCAGCCGCCACCCGTGCGGAGCGACGCAACCACCCGTCGAGCTCGGCGACTCCCGAGTCGAAGCCGTGGAGGTCGTGGGTGTCGGAGAGCGCCTCAACGGGGCCGAGCGCGTCGGCGCTCACCGAGCGGGGATGGGGCTGCGCCTCCTGGCGTAGCGGCGGAGGGTGGGCATCTCCTCGGCCGGACCGTCCAGCGCGGCCGCGAAGCGCCCGAACGCCTCGGCGCTGACCTCGATGCGCTCCGCCCGCTCGATCACTTCCTGGGCCCGTTCGGTGGCAGCGGCGAGCACGAACCCGGTGAGCGTCTCGCCGGTGAGCTCGGCGGCAGCGCGCAACACGCGCTCCTGGCGGGCGCTGACCCGCATGTTGATCCGGCGCCGGCGCTGCGACTCGACCTGGCTCATGCCCACATCGTACACCCGTGGTATGTACGTGGGCTTCGCTTCTGGCAGCGGAATGTGGCGCCATGGCGCCGGATCTCGCGGCAAGAAGCCGCCCGGGGGCGGCGACGTCGCGCCGGGCCGAGCCGGCGTTCGACGAGTGCCTTCACCGGTGACCATCCCGCGCACCGAGGTCGTCACCACCAAGGCTCGGCCGACGGGCGGCGCCCATCGGTGACGCCGGCCCCGCAGGGGTGCGGTGCCGGCGGCGGCGAGTCCCCTTCCAGGCGGATGATCTCGGGCGCCGTGGAGTGCTGTCGCCAGGGCGGGGCGGGGCCGGCAGCACCGGCGACCATTCATTCCACGTCCATGTAGATGACTTCGACGGCGTCGTCAGCGCCAAGGGCGACGTAGATGGCAACTCGGGTGACGAGGCGCCCAGCCGTCACGAGCACCCGTACGCCGGGGACCTGCTCGATCTCCAGTGTCGTCTCCTCGTAGGCCGTGGCGAGGAGATCGATGATCGAGGGAAGCTCGTGAAGAAGGAGGTCCGTCGCTGACGGTTGCCCATCCGCAGTGCGTTCGTCAGGCAGCAGCTCGTCAAGTCGTTCGAAGAATGACGGGCGGACGCGTACCCCGCGTCGTCCGCTCACCCGGCAGCGGAGTCCGAGTCAGTCGACAGCCGCCTGGCGGTGTCGACGATTCGGTCGCGAAACCCGGACGGCACCTCCGACCAATCGGTGACCACGCCCTCGGCGACGGCGGACGCGCGCTCATCGGGCGTCATCTCATCGAAGTCAGCCGCGGTGACCACCCGGGGAACATCGGCCATCGAACAAGCGTACCCGGTGGGCGCACCGAGGGAGCCGAGGCTCCCGCTTCAGTCGCTAGCCCATCCCCTCGAGCCTCGCTCAGTCGATCTCGAGAACGCCGACCTCGTATCGCTCGACCAAGGGGGCAGAGAAGCCGAGGTCGGAAGCCGCTTGGCCGCGAAGTTGATTCCCCGCCTCCTCGCTGGCGCGCATCGCCTCTTCGTCGTCCCAGAGAGTGAAGCTGAAGATCTGGCCGCTGGCACGATCGACGAGTGCGACCCCACCCCTGCAACCCGCCAGCTCACGGGCTTGGGGTAGGACCTTGCTCTGGTAGTACTCGTTGGCATCATCGATCCGGCTCGGATCCACGCTGAACTTGGTGACCCTCGCTTGCACGAACCCCTCCTTTTGAGCACCTCGACGTCAAGAGCAGCCGATGCTACGTGCCGAATCGCCATGGTGATGCGCACGCGTCGAACGGGCTCGGCCGGCCCTGGCGCGGGCGTCGAACCGGCCCCGAGCGCTGGCCTGTCACACCCCCCTGCCATCATGGGAACTGATGTTCGGACTGGCGGCGATGGTGGAGGTGCGGGAGAAGGCGGCGGCGTTCGCGGCCGGCTTCGACCCGGCCGTGGTGTCGGCCGCCGACGCCGAGAAGGTGGCCCAGGAGGCGCTCCGGGTCGCCAACATGATGAGCTCGGTGGCGGCCCTGGCCACCAGGCGGGCCGCCGAGGCGGGCCTGTGGCGCCAGCACGGCGAGCGCAGCCCCGCCC
>JBOGHQ010000511.1:0-7254 GCA_050744785.1 Acidimicrobiales bacterium
GACGTGAAGTACTCGGTGAGCCGGCTGACCACCTGGGCCAGCACCAGGCCGGTGACCACGGCCCAGAACACCCGGAGGTTGTGGACGTAGAACTGGGCCACCAGGAAGGTGCCGATCACGGTGAGGACGCCGGCGTTGAGGAAGCCCCGGTTGATCGGGGCCATGGCCGACTTGTCGTTGGGGGTGGCCCGCACCGCGTAGACGCCCACGATGGAGGCCAGCACGCCGATGGCCCGGGCCACCACCGGGAACACCAGGCCCAGGGCCGGGTTCTGGCCGATGGAGTCGAAGGCGGCCACGCCGAGGATGATCGAGGCCACCAGGGTGACCTCGTAGCTCTCGAACAGGTCGGCGGCCATGCCGGCGCAGTCACCTACGTTGTCGCCCACGTTGTCGGCGATGGTGGCCGGGTTGCGGGGATCGTCCTCCGGGATGCCGGCCTCGACCTTGCCGACCAGGTCGGCGCCCACGTCGGCCGCCTTGGTGAAGATGCCGCCGCCGACGCGCAGGAAGAGGGCCAGCAGGGAGCCGCCGAAGCCGAAGCCCACCAGGATGGCCGAGCTGGTGTTCTGGAAGATGAGGATGATGAGGGTGGCGCCGAGCAGGCCCAGACCCACGGTGAACATGCCGGCCACGCCGCCGGTGCGGAAGGCCACCTTGAGGGCGGCCGGCAGCGAGCCCGACCGGGCCGCGGCGGCGGTGCGGACATTGCCCCGCACGGCCAGTCCCATGCCGATGAACCCGGTGAGGCCCGACATCAGGCAGCCGGCCAGGAAGGCCAGGGTGCGGAAGATGCCCGACTCGACGAAGGACAGGGCCTCCTCACCGCTGGGCTTCACCACCGAGGTGGAGGTGACGAAGACGATCACCACCAGCGGCACCAGTATGAGCCCGATGGTCTTGAACTGGCGTCGCAGGTAGGCCAGCGCCCCCTCCTGGATGGCGGTGGCGATCTCCACCATCTTGGGCGTGCCCCGGTCGGCGGCCAGGACGCCCTTCATCAGCGAGAAGCCCACCGCGATGGCGAGCAGGGCGGCGGCGACGGAGAACCCCAGCCAGGCGAACTCGCCGCCCCGCAGGTCGAATGCCTGGTACCCACCTTCGGAGGCGAGGAGGTTCATGCGGACTCCCTTGTCTCGAGCGGATCGACGGGGTCGAGGGCGCTGGCGGGCTCCGCCGTCCCTTCGCCGGCTGCACCGGCCCCGTCGACATGGACGAAGATCTGCCGGGCCACCTTGTCGCCCACCGTGCGGCGATGGCCGTCCACCAGCAGGACGAGGGGCCCGTCGAAGGGGTGCTTCTCCCGCACCTCGATGCGCACGCCAGGGCGCAGCCCGAGGGTGTCGAGGAAGGCCACCACCTCGGGATCGGTGGAACCGGGCACGGCCACCACGGCCACGTCGCCCGGCTCGAGGTCGTAGAGGGGCGGCAGCTCGGGGATGTGGCCCACTTCGGGGTCGGGAATGGGGAAGCCGTGGGGGCAGCTGGCGGGGCGGTCGAGGGCGACGTAGAGCCGGTCCTCGACCTGCTGGGGCAGCTCGTGCTCGAAGCTGGTGGCGAAGCGGTCGGCCTCGTTCCAGGGGTAGCCCAGCATGTCGGACAAGAAGCGCTCCACGATGCGGTGCCGGCGGATGGCAGCCACCGCGGCCCGGCGCCCCTCCACGGTGAGCTCCACGCCCCGGTACGGCCTGTGGTCGGCCAGGGCCCGGTCGGCCAGGCGCTTGATGGTGGCGGTGACGGTGGCGGGGCTGACCCGCAGGGCCTCGGCCAGCGCGCCGGTGTGGGCGTCCGGGGCCGCGCCGTGGCCCACGGTGATGCGGTAGATGGCCTTCAGCGTCTCGCGCTCTGACCTGGTGAGGGGCGGCACCATGGTTCTTCGGCGCCGGAAACTAGCTTTCGTGCCCCTGAAAATCAACTTGGCGGCCCCGGCCCGTCAGGCGACGGGGACGAGAGGTGGTACGGCACCGAGGTGACCACCGTGCCGGGGCGGTCCAGCAGGGCCAGCTTCAGGGCCAGGGCGCTCTGGTTGTGGAGGATGTTCTCGTACCAGTGCTCCACCACGAACTCGGGGATCAGCACGGTGATGGTGTCGTTGGTCCAGCGCTCGTCCAACTCTTCGAGGTAGTCCTCCACCGACTGCACCAGGTCCCGGTACGGGGAGGGCACGATCTCCAGGGGGACGTCCAGGTGGAACTGCTCCCATTGGCGCTGCATCTCCGCCGCTTCCTCCTCCTCGGAGGCCATGTAGACGGCGGTGAGGTGGTTGGGCCGCATCGACTTGGCGTAGCTCAAGGCCCTGATCACGCCCTTGTGGACCCGGCCCACCAGGACGACGACGGTGTGGTTGAACGACTCGGGGCGGACCTCCTCGGGGGAGATCTCCAGGACCCGCGACATCTTGTCGTAGTGGCGGCGGATGGCGAGGAACAGCGTGATGATGAGGGGCAGGACCACCAACGGGACCCAGGCCCCGCTGGTGAACTTGGTGATGGCCACGACCAGCAGCACGAAGAACGTGACGGTGGCGCCCACCCCGCTCATGGCCGCGCCCCACCGCCACCCCGGCTTCTTGTGGCGTTGCTGGTAGCGCACCATGCCCAGCTGGCTCAGGGTGAACGACGTGAACACGCCCACGGCGTAGAGCGGGATCAAGGCGTTGGTGAGGCCGCGGAAGGCGACGATGAGCAGGCCGGCCGCCCCGGCCAGGAAGACGACGCCGTTGGAGTACACGAGCCGGTCGCCGCGGTTGGCGAACTGGCGGGGCAGGAACCCGTCCTTGGCGATGATCGACGACAGCCGGGGGAAGTCGGCGTAGGCGGTGTTGGCGGCCAGCACGAGGATGGCCGCGGTGGCGAACTGGAGGATGAGGTAGATGGGCCCCCCGCCGTAGACGGCCTGGCCCAGCTGGGAGAGCACCGTCTCGTCGTGGCTGGGGTAGGGGCGCAGGCGGTGGGCCAGCACCGCGGTCCCCATGAACAGCGAGCCGAGGATGACCGCCATCCACGTGAGGGTGATGGCCGCGTTGCGTGACGCCGGCCGCCGGAACGCGGGCACGCCGTCGGCGATGGCCTCGATACCGGTGAGGGCCACCGCACCGGACGAGAACCCCTTGAGGAGCAGGAACAGCCCCAGCGCCCCGCCCATCTCCCGGGCCGCCTCGGACCGCTCGGCGTCGAAGGGAACGGGATCGACGTCCCCGAGGAACGACCGGGCCAGGCCGTAGAGCACCAGGGCGGAGATGGAGAGGATGTAGACGTAGGTGGGGACGGCGAAGATCTGGCCCGACTCCTTGACGCCCCGCAGGTTGGCCAGCGTGATGAGGCCGATGAGGACGAGGGCGAGCACCACCCGCTGGCGCTCCAGGTCGGCGAAAGCCGGGATGGAGATGATGGCCGCCACGCCGGCCGAGATGGACACGGCCACGGTGAGCATGTAGTCCACGAGGATGGACGCCCCCGCCACCAGCGACGGGTAGCGGCCCAGGTTCTCCCGGCTCACGACGTAGGAGCCGCCCCCCTGCGGGTAGGCGAAGATCGTGCGCCGGTAGGACGTCACCACGATGGCCAGCAGGATGGCAACGGCGATGGCGATGGGCACCAGCCGGCTGAGGCCCAGGTGCAGGCTGCTCGCGCCGACCGCGGTGACGAAGAGGATCTCCTCTGTGGCGTAGGCCGTGGAAGAGATGGCGTCGGAGGAGAAGACCGGCAGGGCGATCACCTTGGGGATCTTCTGATGCTCCTGCTCGGCGGAGGCCAGGGGCCGGCCGACGAGCACCCGCTTGAGCATGGTCAGCATCCGCTGGACGATAGGCGGCGGCCCGAGTTGTGCGCGACGCCTCCGGGTGGCTGAGATGGTGGGTCATGCACGTCATCGTCGTGGGCTGCGGACGGGTCGGGTCCGAGCTGGCCAGGAACCTGGACGAGGAGGGCCACACGGTCGCCGTCATCGACAAGGACCGCCGCGCCTTCCAGCGCTACCTCCCCGACGATTGGGGCGGGCGGGCCGTGGTGGGGTTCGGGTTCGACCGCGACCACCTCGAACAGGCGGGGGTGCGCCAGGCCCAGGCGCTGGCCGCCGCCACCGGCGGTGACAACTCCAACATCCTCACCGCCCGCATCGCCCGGGAGACCTACCAGATCCCGTCGGTGGTGGCCCGGATCCAGGACCCCCGCCGGGCGGTGATCTACGAACGGCTGGGAATCCCCACCGTGGCCCAGGTCCAGTGGACCACCGACCAGGTCCTGCGCCGGCTCTTCCCCCGCCAGTCGTTCATCGAGTGGGCCGACGCCTCGGGTGGCATCGCCCTCGTGGAGCGGGCGCTCCCCGAGCTGTGGGCCGGGCAGCGGCTGGCCCTCCTGGGGCAGGCCGGGCGGTTCCGGGTCTCGGCCGTCACCCGGGCCGGCCTGGCCCGGATGGTCGACAGCCAGCTGGTGGGCCAGGAGGGGGACATCCTCCACATCCTGGTCGGGAAGGAGTACATGGAGGAGCTGGACGAGCGGCTGGTCGCGGGCGCGGCGGGCGGTGAGGCGTGAAGGTCGCCATCGCCGGCGGTGGCAACGTGGGCACCTACATCGCGGCCGACCTGAAGGCGGCCGGGCACGAGGTCCTCATCATCGAGCAGGACCCCGACGTGGTGGCCCGCGTCTCGCCCACCGTCAACGTGCGCTGGTACCTGGGTGACGCCTGCGAGGTCAACAACCTCCACGACGCGGGCCTGGCCGACGCCGACGTCGTGGTGGCCGCCACCGGCGACGACGAGGACAACCTGGTGGTGTCGCTCCTGGCCAAGCAGGAGTTCGCCGTGCCGAGGGTGGTGGCCCGCGTGAACCACCCCAAGAACTACTGGCTGTTCAACGAAGCCTGGGGGGTGGACGTGTCGGTGTCCACGCCCCACCTTCTCACCGCCCTGGTGGAGGAAGCGGTGTCGGTGGGGTCGCTGGTGCGGCTGCTCCAGTTCCGCGACGCCCAGCTGGTGGAGGTCACCCTGGCCGACGACTCGCCCGCCACCAAGCAGGCCATCCTCGAGCTGGGGTTCCCCCGCGACGCCACCGTGGTGGCCGTCGTCAGGGAGAGCCACGTCATCGTGCCGCGAGGTGACACCGTCCTCCAGGCCGGCGACGAGGTCCTGGTCCTGGTGACCCCCGAGTCGGAGGAGCCGGTCCGGCGCATCCTCGTCGCCGGCGAGGCCGCCCAGGCCGGAGGGTGAGCGACGCGAACGAACGAGGCCGATGGCTCAGGCGAACAGTTCGTAGCGGGGGTTGAGCAGGAACAGCCGCCCGCCCCGGCCATTTGGGGCACCCCTGCCCGTGATCAGGAGGCGCCGGCCAGCCGCGATCCCCGCGATGTGGGTGCGGCCCGTCCACATCACGACCAGCGAGCCGGTGCCGTCCTTCACGGTGGCCTCCAACCACGACGAGCCGTCCGGCTTGGGCACGATGCGCACGTTGGCGATCTCGCCCACCACCGTGACCTCGGCCCGGGGCCGGCAGTCGGCGATGCAGGTGGCGCCGTCCACCTTGGAGCAGAAGTCCCGGAGGCGGGTGCGGTCCAACTCCGAGACCGGCGTGGTGAGCCGTTTCAGTGCGCCCTTCAGGGCCATCGCCGAACCCTCCGATCCTGCCGTCGGGCCTTTGCCGTTCTCAACAGCGTACGGCCGCCGGACATGCCCGGCGGCGTCAGGGCCCCTGCCCGGGGGCTCCGGCCGGGCCGCCCTCGTCGCCGTCGGTGGCGGCCAGTTCGGCTGGCCCACAGAACATCGTCATCCGCACGGACGTGCCCGCCGCCGAGGGCTCGAAGTCAACCTCGTCGACCAGCGTCCGGATCAGGGGGATCCCGAGGCCGCGCTCGAAGTTGAGCCGCTCGGGATCGGTGACCGGTGGGTGCTCGGGAAGCTGGCCCGGGTCGAACCCCGGGCCGCGATCCTCGATCTGGACCAGCAGCCGGTCGTCGGCCTCGGACCAGCGCACCGTCACACGGTCGTCGACCACCGCGTCGGCGTGCGCCTCGATGGCGTTGGTGCACGCCTCCGAGACGGCCAGCTTGAGGTCGTCGACCCGGTCGTCGGCCAGGGCGCGGCGGGCGCAGGCCAGCGAGGACACCACCAGCCGGGCCAGGCCGACGTACTCGGCCCGCGCCGGGATCTCCAACTCGATCACGGCCTCCTGCGGGTCAGGAGATCCCACGCCTTCGCGACCCAGCTACGACGCGACGGCGGCGTCGACGGAGTCGTAGATGGTGAAGACCTTGGTGAGGCCGGTGATCTCGAACACCTTGAGGATGCGGTGCTGCGTGCAGACCAGGCTCAGGTCGCCGTCGTGGCTGCGGAGCCGCTTGAGGCCCCCCACCAGGACACCCAGGCCCGTGGAGTCCAGGAAGTCGACAGCCTCCAGGTCCACCACGATGTTGTGCTTGCCCTGGCTGACCAGCTCGACCAGCTTCTCCCGGAGCCGCGGGGCCGTGTACACGTCGACCTCGCCACGGACGGCCAACACGGTGGTGCCGTCGTGCTCGGTGACGTCCAGCCCGAGTTCCATTGCTGCCCTCCTCGCCGGCGCGCCCGCGCCGCTCCGGCAGTCAACCTATCCGCCGCGCCCGCCGCTCACACACCCGGGGCCGCTGGGCTAGGAGCCGACGCCCACCGTTTCCTTGGGCTGGGGGTGGTCGGCCTCGAGCCGGCCCGGCACGAACCAGTCCGGCACGGCGGCCGGGCCCCGCACCCTTCCGGCCTTGACCCTGCCGGGCTTGGTGGGGGCGGCGGGGGCGGGGTCGTCACGGCCGATGGGCGTGGGGCCCTCCGGCTCGAGCGCCTCCAGCGGCACCCGCTTCACCTCGCTCCGGACCCAGAGGACGTGCATGAGCAGGACGGTGGCCAGCAGGCCGGCGGCGAAGAAGGCCATGGTGCGCTGCCGGTCGGCGCCCTCGTCCTCGGCACCGAGCTCCCGGAACTGCGGGCTGTCGGCGGCCACCTCGCCCAGCTCTCCGCCCCCCTCCAGCTCCCCTTCCTCCTCGACCTCGGGGACGTCGGCGAAGGGCAGGGTGGCCTGGAAGCCGGTGTCGGGCTCGATGGCGCGCGGCAGCGGGGCGGCCCGGCGGGCGGTCTGGCTCTGCACGCTGGTGAAGCCCTTGAGGTCCACCGAGCCCGAGGTGGTGAGGGCGCCGGGGCTGGTGGCCGGCAGGGTGGTGCCGGTGGCACCGGCCGCGGCCGGCGGGCTGGCCGCGATGGTGGTGCCGGTTCCGGCCGGCGGGGCCGTGGTG
>JBOGHQ010000512.1:0-2689 GCA_050744785.1 Acidimicrobiales bacterium
CGCCGCAGGTGGCCGTCGCCAGGGCGAGCAGCACGGCGATGGCCGGCGCTGGGAACCCAAGCCGGGCCAGGCGGTGGGAGGTGTGGTCGGTGCCGCCGACGTAGATCGGGCGGCCGACGCGCAGGCGGGAGACGACGACCAGGGTGGTGTCGAACAGCGCCGGCGCCGCCACGAGACCAACGGCAACGACGCCGGCATGGCGGTCGACCGGGAAGCGCAACTTGAGAGCGACAGCGGAAACCAGGAACCCGATGAACAGCGTGCAGGCGTAGCCCAGGAAGATGCGGGCGGGGTGCCAGTTGTAGGCCAGGAAGCCGACGGCGGCGCCAGCGACGGCGGCGGCCAGGGTCCCCACCAGCACCTGGTCGCCTAGGGCGGCGGCGGCCAGAAGGGCGGTGGCGCTCACGGCCACGATGGACGAGGCGCAGGCGTCCATGTTGTCGAGCAGGTTGTAGGCGTTGGTGAGCACCACCAGCCAGGCGATGGTGAGCGCCAGGTCGGCGGCCCCGCCGAACAGGTGTACCCGGGCGCCGGCGGCGAAGGCGATGGTGGCGGCGACCGTCTCCACGGTGAGGCGAACCGAGGGACGGGCCGTGCGCACGTCGTCGGCCAGCCCGACACAGGCCACCAGCAGAGCGGCACCGAGGATGGCCATGGCCTGGCCGCGCCAGCCGCCGACGACGGCCGCCCCGGCCACGGCGGCGGCCACGGCCAGTCCGCCCAGGTACGGGGTGGGCACCTTGTGGACCTTGCCCCGGGCGGGCCGGTCGGTGACCCCGAAGTGCAGTGCACCGCGCCGGGCGACCGGCACCAGCACGAGCGACAGGCCGAGCGCCACGAGGCCGGCGAGGGCCACCTGCTCCCAGTCGGTCACGTGAGCAGGCGCCTCAGGGTCATCGTGTCCACCGCCTCGCTCGTGGTGTTGAGCGTCCACCGGTCCGCCGGGCGTGGGAACCCTACCCAAACAAAAGAGAGAACTAGTCCGAAATCCCACAACCGGTCCAGGGCCCGGGACGGTCCGATGGCCGTCACCGTGCCGTTCCGGCCTCGCCGAAGGCCAGCAGCTGGTCTCCCTCGAGCTCGAGGCGCCGGGCCGGCTCACCGGCAAGGCGAACCGACACCCGGTCGGGGGTGACGACCGGCTGCGAGTGCAGGGCCAGCCGGTAGGCGACCCCAGGACGCAGCGCGCCGGCCAGGTCGAGCTCGACCACCGCACGGCGCTGCGGGGGGATGTCGACATAGGTCGAGTAGACGCGCCGGCCAGCCTCTGTCTCGCTCTCCATGGCCACCTCGTTCCCGTTGACTCGCCCGCCGGACAGGCCGAGCGGGGTGTACACCGACAGGTACAGCCGGTTCGTCCCTGCCGGCAGCGGGGGCTGCAGCAGGCTGCCCACGACGTAGTCCGGCGCGCCGGCCGGAGGGGCGCCGTTGTCGAGGGTGACGGTGAGCCTGGCCGAGACCTTCCCGGTCTCCCGGTCGTAGGTGGGCCGGTAGTCCACGCTGCGCTTGAGGAACCAGTCGATCTTGTTGCCGTTGCCGTTCTGGGTGATCACGGCCAGGGCGTCGCCGCCGTGGGCCGGCGCCAGGCGGCCGTTGACGCCGGCCCGCTCCAGTACGGCGTCCTCGGGTTGGTCGACGGCGGAGATGAGGATGTGCTTGCCGCCCACCGCGGGCCCGAGGGAGCGGAGCACCTTGGCCACCGGAGGCAGCTCCCCCGAGGTGAGCCGCTCCCAGAGCAGCCGGGTGGCCTCGCCCAGGAAGTCCACCCGCTCGGGCTTCGGCAGCCGCTCGTACTGCTCGTACAGCAGGATGCGCTCGGCGTTCTTGGCCGTGAGGGGCACCGGCCAGGGCGGCACGGGGAGCGGGCCGGTGAGGCGCAGGAGGGCGGCCACGCCGGTGGGATCGACGGCGATGACCCCGTCGACGGGCCGGCCGCCGGACTGGGGGTAGAGGCCGGCGATGACCTTGGTGACCGAGGGGAAGTCGGGCGACAGGGTCACGTTCTGCCACGTGGTGGCCACGTCGAAGCGCTCGTAGCGGGCAAGCACGTCCTCGGGGCCGGTGAGCTTGCGGGTGGCGGGATCGCCGCCGGTGTTGAGCTCGGCGATGCGCCCGAAGCGGGACAGCGCGAGGCGGCCGTCGTCGGCCGTGATCTCGCCGTAGTTGCCGATGAAGCCGCCGGCGCCCCTGGCCTCCGACGGCGTCTGGATGGCCAGGAACCAGCGCCGGGGGCCCTCGGCGCCGAGGAGCTTGGGCAGCACGGCCACGACGTCACGGGAGGCGCGCAGCGAGCGGTCGGCGTCGGCCAGGCGGGCCAGGTTTGCGTCGAGCCGGTCGCCCACCGGCGGCGCCAGCCACGGGGACCGGGCCCGGCGCAGACGTTCCACCGCCGCCGTCACCTGGGCCGAGGCGTCCCGCAGCGGCTCCTGCACGGCCACGATGCGGTCGAGGGGGACCTGGCCGTCCTGCACCCGCAGGCCGCCCAGGTCGAAGGCGGTGGCCACCTGGCGGCCGGCGTCGGCCAGCTCGGTGCCGGTGGCGGCCACGACGCCCAGGGCCCGCAGGTGGGGGCCGATCACGGGCAAGGCGAAGGCGGGGCGGGCCCACCAGGCGCCGATGGACCGTGCGGCGCGCTCGAAGCCCTCACCGGCGGCGTCCAGCTCCTCGGCCGCCTTGGCCGGCTCGGCGG
>JBOGHQ010000513.1:0-2957 GCA_050744785.1 Acidimicrobiales bacterium
CGCCGCGGCCCGCCCGTGAGTGTGGCGGAGCACCGGCGGGGGAGGCGGCCGGCGTGAAGCAGGTCGTGCAGGCGGCGTCCGGCGGTCCCGTGCGCGTCGTCGACGTGCCCCGGCCCGCCATCGGGCCCACCGAGGTGCTCGTCCACGTCTGGTCGAGCGTCATCTCCGCCGGGACCGAGCGGGCGGTGACGGCGCTCGCCCGGTCCGGCCCGGTGGCCAAGGCGCGGGCTCGGCCCGACCTGGTCCGCCAGGTGGTCCGCAAGGCCCGGACCGAGGGCGTGCGGTCCACCGCCCAGGCCGTGCGCAGCCGGCTGGACCAGGACCTCCCCCTCGGCTACTCGGCCGCCGGCGTCGCCGTCGAGGTGGGGGAGCACGTGGCCGGCGTCCGCCCGGGCCAGCTGGTGGCCACCGCCGGAGCGGGCAGGGCCAACCACGCCGAGTTCCAGGCCGTCCCGGGACTGCTGTGCGCACCGGTCCCGCCCGGGGTCCCGGCCAGCCATGCTGCCTTCGCCACCGTGGCCAGCATCGCCCTGCACGGGCTCCGCCTGGCCGAGGTGGGTGCGGGAGCCCGCGTCGTGGTCGTCGGCCTCGGGCTGGTGGGCCAGCTGGCACTGCGGCTGGCCCAGGCGGCCGGTTGCCAGGTCGCCGGCATCGACGTGGCCGAGCTTCCCCTGGAGCGGGCCGGCGCGGCCGGGGCCCTCGCCCTCCGGGAAGGGGGAGACGACACCACGGCAGCGGTGCTGGAGTGGTCCCGGGGCAGGGGCGCCGACGCCGTGCTGGTGTGCGCGGCGGGCCCGGGCCCCGCCGTCATGGCGCGCACGCCCGCGCTGTGCCGGGACCGGGCCGCCGTGGTCGTGGTAGGCGACGTGGGGCTCGAGCTGTCGCGGACGCCGCTGTACGAGAAGGAGCTCACCTTGCGGTTCGCCCGCTCGTACGGGCCGGGACGCTACGACCATCACTACGAGGACTGGGCCGTGGACTACCCGGCCGGGCACGTGCGCTGGACCGAGGGGCGCAACCTGGAGGCGGTCCTCGACCTGGTGGCCGGCGGGCGCCTGCGGGTCGACGACCTCGTCACCCACCGCTTCCCGATCGAGGAGGCGCCGGCCGCGTACCGGCTGATCGAGACGGGCTCGGAGCCCTACCTGGGCGTGATGCTCACCTACCGGGCCGACCCCTCGGCGGAGCACCCGGTGCAGGTCCACGCCGCGGCGCGGACCTCGGGGGAGCCCGGGGTCGGCCTGATCGGGGCGGGCGCCTTCGCCTCGGGCGTCCTGGTCCCGTCACTGCGCGAGGCGGGGCTCGGCCACCTCGTGTCGGTCGCCTCGGCCTCCGGGCTCAGTGCCGTGCGCCTGGCCGAGCGGGCCGGGTTCGAGCGCGCCGTGTCGGGCGCCGGCGACGTCGTCGACGACCCCGACGTCGACGTGGTGGTGGTCGCCACCCCCCACGACGCCCACGCCGCCATCACCGCCCGTGCCCTTCGGGCCGGGAAGCACGTGCTGTGCGAGAAGCCCCTTGCCCTCACCGAGGAGGAGCTGGACGACGTGGAGCAGGCGTGGCGCGCCAGCGGCCGGGTGCTGTTCGCCGGCTTCAACCGGCGGTTCTCGGAGCCGGTCCGCCTGGTCCGGGACCACTTCGCCGCCGGGTCGGGGCCACTGGTGGTGACGTACCGGGTCAGCGCCGGGGTGGTGCCGGCGGGCCACTGGTACCACGACCGCCGCCAGGGTGGGCGCCTGCGGGGGGAGGGGTGCCACTTCGTCGACACCTGCGCCGCCATCGTGGGAGAGGCGGCCGGTGAGGTGCAGGCGCTGTCGTCCGGGACGGGCGAGCTGGCGCTGGCCGACGACGTGGTGGTCGCCCTGCGTTATCCGGGCGGCTCCCTGGCGACGATCACCTGTGCCAGCGGCGGCCACTCGGGCACGGCCAAGGAGCGCATCGAGGTGCTCGGGCGGGGCCACACGGCCGTGGTGGACGACTTCGTGAGCGTGACCCTCGACAGGCGGGCCACCCGCCTGCCGCGCCAGGACAAGGGCCACGCCGCCCTCGCCGCCGCGTTCCGGCGAGCGGTGGCGGGGGAAGGGGGCGAGGGGGTGGACGCCACGGCCCAGATGCTGGCGTCGTCGCGCACGACTCTCGTGGCCGCCGGGACTCTTGGATCGGCGGGTGGCCCCACTTGAGCCGGCACCGGCTCGCCGGGCGCCGTCGCGTCACGTCACGGCGCTGCATCGGGCGGCTGCCCGGCGGAGACACGCCTCCTGTGGGCCACCAGGGCGGCGACTGTCGTCGCCGCCAGCACCGCCAGTCCTGCCAGGACCAGCGGCCAGCCCCCTCGGGAGCCGTCCGCCTCGCCCGCTCGCCGGGCGCCGGTCGGCACCGGCCCCGCCCCTTCCGGGATGCAGTCCGGGGGGCACTTCGATCCGATCGGGGGCCGAGAGGTCGTCGTGGCTGCCGTCGAGGAGGACGAGCCCGCAGTCCCGTCCGGGCAGGAAGGCGGACATCGTGAGTCGTCCGCCGGGAGGGTCGTCGAGCAGTTGGGCGGGCACTTGGTGTCGTCCGGCGGGAAGGTCGTCGCGCAGTTGGGCGGGCACTTGGTGTCGTCCGCCGGGAGGGTCGTCGAGCAGTCCGGCGGGCAGGGTTGGGCCTGGGCTGCAAGCGTCGGTGGGCCGGGCCTGTCCTCTGCCACGTGGGCGAAGCCATCGGAGGCGAACGCAAGAAGAGCCGCAGCAGCGGTCAGGAACGCGGCGACGGGGCGCCGACGTTGGAACACCCGCGGCATGCCGAACCGTACCGCCGTCTCCGGCACCGCGGGAGGGTGGCGTCTCGTCCCCTGCTCGAGCCTCTCGCTCCCCGCTACAGAAGCGGTTTCGTCGCCTCTGCGAGGAGGAACCAGCCGAAGCGATCTCCGAACAGCGACGATATGCCCGGGGCCACTCTGCGGTCCCAGTGGGTCAGGCAGG
>JBOGHQ010000514.1:0-2521 GCA_050744785.1 Acidimicrobiales bacterium
TGGCGGCCAGCTCTTCCTGGGTCACCGGCCGGCTGAACCCCTCACCGGGCGCCAGCTCGAGCAGGCGACGGGCGGTGCGGCCCGGCACGTCGAGGAACACCGACGCGGCCAGCATGTCGTCGGCGGAGCGCAGACGCGAGGCGAGCAGGGCGAGCACCGCCCACAGGGCGCGGGGGTCGTCCGCCATGGCCCGCCGGGCCACCTCGAAGGGGACGGCCACCAGCTCGCTGGGCTCGATGGCCTTGGCGCCGGCCGACCGTCCCCCGCCGTCGAAGAGGCTGACCTCGCCGAACACGTCGCCGCGCTCCATGAGTGCCACCACCGACTCCCGGCCGTCGGCGGCGCCCTTGACGATGGCGACTCGGCCGCGCTGCACGAGGTAGAGGTCGGCGGCGTCGTCGCCCTCCGCGAACAGCACCGAGTTGCGAGCCAGCGACACGGTCCGGGACGAGGCGGCCATGCCCTCCACCGCCTCGGGCGTCAGCGACGAGAAGAGCTCGCAGCCGGCGAGCAGTTGGGTGTGCCCCATGCCCCGTTCATGGTAGGTGCCGGCCCGCCGCCGGGGCCGGGACGACGATCCAGACGGAAGTTGTCCGCCCTCGGCTCTCCCCGGTACCCTGAGGCGGTCCCCCCCTCTGTCTCTTGCTCGGGAGAGGTATGCCTGCAACTGCGTTCGACGTCGGTGACAAGGTCGTGTACCCGCACCACGGGGCGGCGGTGATCGAGAAGCGTGAGCAGAAGGAGGTCTTCGGCGAGACCCGGGAATACCTGGTGTTGAAGCTCGCCTATGGCGACCTCACGCTGATGGTGCCGTGCGACAACACCGACGAGGTCGGGTTGCGTGAGGTGATCAACGACGAGGAGGTCGAGGAGGTGTTCGCCGTCCTTCGCAAGAAGGAGGCGCGCATGCCCACCAACTGGTCTCGCCGGTACAAGAACCACGTCGAGAAGCTGAAGTCGGGCGACATCTACCAGGTGGCCGAGGTTGTGCGGAACCTCTCCATCCGCGACAAGGACAAGGGTCTGTCGGCGGGCGAGAAGCGTATGCTCACCCGGGCCCGCCAGATCCTGGTGTCGGAGCTCACCTTCGCCATCGGGGTCTCCGAGGAGGAGGCCGAGCTCAAGCTGAACGAGGCGCTCCCCTAAATCTAAAGGTTCGCGCCTTTTAGGGCCCGGCCTTCCGGGCCGATACAAGCAGGCGAGATGTTCGTAGAGATCGTCCGCCTGTTCATCGTCATCCTGGCCACTGCGGCCGGCTTCGCCGTGGGCAGCGGGGACCAGGGTGTCGAGGCCGGCAACGGCGCCATCGTTGGGGCCGTCCTCGGCGCCTGCGTCGGGTACGTGGCGGGCGGGGTGCTGGGCCGCCTGCTCGACGCCGCCATCGGCGCCGCCGAACGGCAGGTCGAGGGCTCACCTGCCCACCGCCTGCTGGCCGGCGGCGTGGGCGCCATCGTCCTCGGCGGCCTGGCCGGGCTCATGGTCCTGCCGGCCGCCTTCGTCTTCCCGCCCCAGGTGGGCTGGTCGTCGGTCGGCCTGGTGGTGTGGGTGGGTGCCTTCCTGGGCTACCGGCTGGGCGCCGGCAAGAGCGACGAGCTGCTGGCCATGGCCGGCCTGTCGTCGCGCCCCCTGGCGCCGCCATCCTCCTGGTCGGGCCAGGCGCCGGCGGTCATGGTCGACACCAGCGCCGTGGTCGACGGTCGCCTCCTGCCGTTGGCCCGGTCCGGGTTCTTGCATGGCCCGCTGCTCGTGCCCTGCTTCGTGGTCGACCAGCTCCGGGCTGTCGCCGACGCCGCCGATCCCGCCCGCCGGCGGCGGGGCCGGCGGGGGTTGGAGATGCTCGACGCACTGCGCCGCCAGTCGGGGGTGACCGTCCATGTCCTCGACGACGAGGTGCCCGAGCACGACGACGTGGACGCCAAGGTGGTGGCGCTGGCCCGGCGCCTGAACGTGGCCCTGCTGACCATCGACGAGGGGCTTCATCGCACCGCCGAGCTCCAAGGCGTGCGCTGCCTGAGCCTGCGCCGCCT
This sequence comes from Acidimicrobiales bacterium, assembly GCA_050744785.1. Classification (GTDB taxonomy): domain Bacteria; phylum Actinomycetota; class Acidimicrobiia; order Acidimicrobiales; genus JBOGHQ01. The sequence goes on from JBOGHQ010000514.1 coordinate 2,028, forward strand.
GAGCGAGGGCCTGCGCCCGGTGTACCTGCCCGGCGAGCGGGCCCGCATCCCCATCGTCCGGGAGGGACGGGAGGAGGGCCAGGGCGTTGGCTTCCTCGACGACGGCACCATGGTGGTGGTGGGCGGGGCGGCCGGGCTGGTGGGCCAGGAGGCCGACGTGCGCATCACCGGCAACCTGGAGACGTCGGTGGGACGGATGCTGTTCGGCTCTGTCGCCGAGCGCTGACGCCCCAGTCGCAACCGCCGGTCCCGGCCGCCGCCGGCCGCGGCGGAGCATGATGCAGCGGTGAGCGTGTGGACCATCGTCGTGGCCGCCGGCGACGCCACCCGATTCGGCCGCCCCAAGCAGTACGAGCTGCTGGCCGGCCGGCGGGTGCTGGACTGGTCCCTCCACGCGGCGCGCCAGGCCGGCGACGGCGTGGTCCTGGTGGTGCCGGCCGCCCGGGCCGGCCAGGCCGAGCCGTCCGCCGACGCCGTGGTGCCGGGTGCGGCGA
>JBOGHQ010000515.1:0-1980 GCA_050744785.1 Acidimicrobiales bacterium
CCCCCCGATCCCGCGCCGCCCGGCCAAGAAGGAAGGCGAGGGCGACGACGACCGCCCGGCCGTGGTCATCCTGCCCTCACCGCCGCCCGAGTCCCCAGGACCGGGGACGGCCCGGGCCGGCCCGCGGGGCACCCCCGGCCGCACCACGCCCAGCCGGCGGGCCTCCTCCGGCCCGTAGGGCACCCGCGCCGCCCGCCGGTCCTGCACCCCCAGGTCCGCTCTTTGGACCTGAGGGTGCAGAAAGCGACCGGGCCCTCGGTTCTCTGGGCCGGACCTCGGCCTGCAAGCATGGGCGGGTGGGCCACGCCGACGCCGACCCCGAGGACCTCGCCGACCCGGCCGGGCTGGCCGAGCTGGCCGGGCACCTGGCCGCGGTGGGGCGGGAGGCCGGGCTGGACGCGGTCGGCGTGGCCTCCGCCGAGCCCTTCGACCGGGCCCGCGCCGCCCTGGAGGAGCGCAAGGCGGCCGGCCTTCACGGCGGCATGCACTTCACCTACGGCGACCCGGCCCGGGCCACCGACCCCAGCCGGGCCCTGCCCGGCGCCCGGGCCCTGGTGGTGGGGGCCCGCTCCTACCGCCGGGCCGACCCCGCCCCGCCCGGCCCCGCCGGCGGGCCCATGGGCCGGGTGGCCCGCTACTCGTGGGACGACCCCTACGTTCCGCTGCGGAGGGCCCTGGCCGAGATGGGCGCCCGCCTGGAGCAGGAGGGGTGGCGGGCCCGGGTGCTGGCCGACGACAACGCCATGGTCGACCGGGAGGCGGCCTTCCGGGCCGGCCTCGGGTGGTACGGCAAGAACGCCAACCTCCTGCTGCCCGGCCGGGGGTCGTGGTTCGTCCTCGGCTCGGTGGTCACCGACGCGCCCCTCCCCGCCGCCGCCGAGCCGGTGGAGGACGGCTGCGGCTCCTGTGCCCGGTGCCTGCCCGCCTGCCCCACCGGCGCCCTGGTGGCCCCCGGCGTCCTCGACGCCCGCCGCTGCCTGGCCTGGCTGCTCGAAGCCCCCGGCAGCTTCCCCGTGGAGTACCGGGCCGCCCTGGGCGGGCGGATCTACGGGTGCGACGACTGCCAGGAGGTGTGCCCGCCCAACCGGGCCGCCGACCGCCGTGACCCCCCGCCGCCGCCGGCGCCCACCGACCAGGCGTGGGTCCCGCTGGTGGCCATGCTGGAGGCCTCCGACGAGGAGCTGATGGCGCGCTACGGGCGCTGGTACGTGCCCCGCCGCCAGCCCCGCTACCTGCGCCGCAACGCCCTGGTGGCCCTCGGCAACGTGGGTGACGGCGCCTCGCCCGACGTGGCCCGAGCCCTGGCTGACGCCCTCACCGGCGACGACCCGCTGCTGCGGGAGCACGCCGCCTGGGCCGCCCTCCGCCTGGGCCGGCCCGACCTCGTCCCGACCCGCCGGCCGGCCCCGGCCCGGGGCGGCACCGCCGGCCGGTGAGCCACCTCCTCGTCACCAACGACTTCCCTCCCAAGGTGGGCGGGATCCAGTCGTACCTGTGGGAGCTGTGGCACCGCCTCCCGGCCGAGGAGGTCACGGTGCTGGCCGCGGCGCACCGCGACGCGGCCGCCTTCGACGCAGCCCAGCCCTACCGGGTGGTCCGGGCCCGCCAACCGGTGCTGCTGCCCACGCCGGGCCTGGTGGGGCGGGTCAATGCCCTGGCTCGGGACGTGGCCGCCTCGGTCGTCGTGCTGGACCCGGCCCTGCCCCTCGGGCTGGTGGGCCCCCGTCTCGAGCTGCCCTACGCGGTGGTGCTCCACGGGGCCGAGGTCACCGTGCCGGGCCGTCTCCCCGGCGCCCGGGCCGCGCTGGCCTCGGTGCTGGCCGGCGCCGCCCACCTGGTGGCGGCGGGCGGCTATCCGGCCGACGAGGCCCGCCGGGCCGCCGGACGGCGGCCACTCCCGCCGGTGACGGTGGTGCCGCCCGGGGTGGACGGCGAGCGCTTCCGGCCGCTGGCGGCCGATGAGCGGGCCAAGGCCCGGGC
>JBOGHQ010000516.1:0-2216 GCA_050744785.1 Acidimicrobiales bacterium
ACCCGGCTGCGGCGGCGCTCCCGGCCGACCTCCCGCCCCGAGCCCAACGCGCCGGCCCAGCCGCCCGCGCCCGACGCCGGCCCCGGAGAGCTACGGCCCTGGCAGTGGGCCGCCATCGCCGCCGCCAAGGAGAGGGCGGCCGCCAACGGCAACGGCACCGAGGAAAGGCCCGTCTCCGAACCGGCCGGCGAGGTCACCGACCCCGTCTGACCGCCACACCCACCGCCGACCGGCGGCCGGTTACGGCGGCGGAGCGGTCGTGGTGGTGGTGCCGGCCTGGGCGTCGGCCAGGGCCGGCCCGCATCTGACCGCCCCCACCCACCGCGACCGGCGGCCGGTTACGGCGGCGGAGCGGTCGTGGTGGTGGTGCCGGCCTGGGCGTCGGCCAGGGCCCTGCGCAGGAGGTCCTCGACCACCGGCACCATCCCGCTCGGCGGGTTGTTGGCCAGGAAGGCCCGCAGCTCGGGAACGGCCGCAGCCGCGTCGTCGCGGTCCTGGTAGAGCACGAACCCCTTGAAGAAGCGGGCGTCGGGGTAGCTGGGATCGGCGACCACCGCCCGCTCGATGTACTCCATCCCTTTGTCCACCAGCTCCTGGTCGCCGGCGGAGCGGCCGGCCAGGCGCAGCAGCCAGCCCCGGTAGGCCAGGGCCTCGGGCTGTTCGGGATGGTCCTGGAGGATGGCGTCGTAGAGCTTGATGGCATCCAGCGTGCGGGCTTGGCCGATGAGGTCCCGGGCCCGGGCCAGGTCGCGAGTGAGGGCCGCCGTGGGGCCGGTGGCGGCGATCTCGCCGGTGGCCGGGTCGCCGGGCAGCCGGTCGCCGGCGGAGCGGGCCACCACCGCACCGGCCGTCACCGCGAACGCGACGAGGGCGACCGTGGTCAGCACCGGGCGGCGCCGGCCCCGCCGTTCATTGCGCGGTAGGGCGCCACCTGCTGGCGCTCTTGTGACAATTGGATCGGGGGGCTCGAGGGCGCGGAGGGCGGCCGCGGCCCTGGCCGTGTAGTCGTCCTTCAGGGCCACGTAGTCGGCCTCGTCGATGTCGCCCGCGGCCCGCTCGCGGTCCAGGTCGTCGAGGGAGCGCAGGAGGTGGTCCCGCTCCTCCTCCAGTTCCCTGAGGTCGGGGGCGTCGTGCAGGTCGCTCATGCGTGCCGGGCCCGTTCCACCAGCCGGCGGTCGTCCTCGGTGGGTACCCGTTGGGGCCCGGCCCGGCGCCGGCGGAAGGCCAGGACCAGGCCGCCGGCACCCAGCACGGCGGCCGCCACCGGCAGGGCCCACACCAGGGCCGCCACGCCGGAGCCGGCCGGCGTGAGCACGATGTCGCGGCCGTAGCGGCTCACCAGGTAGGCCCGGATCTCGTCGTCGCTCTGACCGGCGTCGACCCGCCGCCGGATCTCCTGGCGGACGGCCAGGGAGGCGGGCGACTCCGACTCGGCCGCCGACAGCCCCTCGCAGGTGGGGCAGCGCACGTCGGACGCCAGCTTGGTGGTGCGGGCCGCGGCCGAGGGTGGCCCGCCGTCGCCGCCTGACCCCGCCGCCAGGGCCACGCCCAGCACCACGAGGAGGGCCAGCCAGGGCAGCCATCGCACCGCCCGTGCCCCCGGGGCGCCGCTCACGGCCCCATCCCGGCCTGGCGCAGCAGGCCGTCCAGGCCGGCGGCGGTGACGCCGCCCACCAGGCGGGCGCGCACCACCCCGTCCGGCCCCACCAGGAACGACTCCGGCACGCCCCGCACGCCGAAGTCCACCTTGGCCCCGCTGTCGTCCACCACCGGCCACTCACCGCCCCTGTCGGCGAAGAACTCGGCCACGTCCTCGGGCTGATCGTCGTAGATCACCGACACGACCATGACGTCGGCGGGGTCGTGGCGGTCGGAGAAGCGCACCAGCTCCGGGTGCTCCCGCACGCACGGGATGCACCAGGTGGCGAAGAAGTTGACCACGACCCAGCGGCCCCGCAACTCGGAGAGCCGCACGGTGGTGCCGTCAAGGGCCGGCCCCTCCACCTCGGGGGCGGGCTGGCCCACGATGGGGCTGGGCGCCACGATGTCGGACGCGGGCGGGCGGGTGGCCAGCACCACCACCAGGGCGGCGATCACGGCGGCCACGGCCAGCGCCGCCCAGCGGGCGGTGTGGCGGGGGCGGTGGCCGGCCGGTGCCGGCCCCTGGGGCGGCGCGGCGGTGGTGGTGGGCGCCAAGCTCACGGGCCGGCCTCCAC
>JBOGHQ010000517.1:0-2511 GCA_050744785.1 Acidimicrobiales bacterium
CCGCGGACTGGCTGGCCCAGGCCGGCCTGGAGGAGGTCGCCCCGCGCGAGTTCGCCGGCGTGGTGACGGTGCTGTTCGTGGTGGGGGCGTCGCTGGCCTACGCCCTCTTCGCGGGCGCCCTGCCCGCCCTCCTGGCCGGGCTGCTGAGTGCCACCTTCCCGGTGGCCTCCTACCGGGCCCGCCGGGAGCGGCGCCGCGACGAGGCACGGGAGGCCTGGCCGCGCATGATCGAGGAGCTGCGCCTCCAGACCGGCTCCCTGGGCCGCTCCATCCCCCAGGGGCTGTTCGAGGTCGGCCGCCGGGCGCCCCCCGAGCTGCGGCCCGCCTTCGCCGCCGCCGAACGGGAGTGGCTCCTGTCCACCGACTTCCCCAGGACGGTGTCGGTCCTCAAGGACCGGTTGGCCGACGGCACCGCCGACACGACCCTCGAGACCCTGCTGGTGGCCCACGAGATCGGCGGGTCGGACCTCGACCGCCGCCTGGCGGCCCTGGTGGACGACCGCATCCAGGACCTCCAGGGCCGCAAGGACGCCGAGGCCAAACAGGCCGGCGTGCGCTTCGCCCGTCGCTTCGTGCTGATCGTGCCCCTGGGCATGACGCTGGCCGGCCTGTCCATCGGCACCGGCCGGGAGGCCTACCGCACCCTGGGCGGCCAGGTCGCGGTGGCCGCCGGCCTCCTGATGGTGGCCGCCTGCTGGTTGTGGGCGGGCCGCCTCATGAAGCTGCCCGCCGAAGAGCGCGTGTTCCATGCGTGACGCGCGCCGAGGACTCGAAGGGGTCGAAGGGCTCGGAGGACGGTCCCGGTGAGGCTGTTCGCGATCTCGGGGCTGGCGCTGTGGGTCGGCGTCACGCTGCTCCTGTCCCACCTGCGCTGGTTCTCCCGGCCACCGCTGGTCGAACGGCTGCGCCCCTACAGCCCGGGCGGTCTGGCCGAGCCCGAGCACCCCGGCCTGCTGTCGGTCGAGTCGTTCCGGGACGTCATCGGGCCGGTGTCACGACGGATCGGCGAGCGGCTGGCCCGGGTGTTCGGGGTCAGCGAGGAGCTGGCCGTGCGCCTGGAGCGGGTCCACTCGCCCATGGACGTCACCGCCTTCCGGGTCCGCCAGGTGGGCTGGAGCGTGGCCGCGGCCGGCGCCGGGGCCCTGGTGTGCCTGGCCCTGCGGCCCGGGCCGGCCCTGGTGGTGCTGTGCCTGCTGGGCAGCCCGGTGCTGGCCTTCCTCGTGCTCGAGCAGCAGCTGGCCACCGCCTCGGAGCGGTGGCGCCGGCGCCTGTTCCTCGAGCTGCCCGTGGTCAGCGAGCAGCTGGCCATGCTGCTGTCGGCGGGGTTCTCCCTGGGTGCCGCCCTCAACCGCCTGGCCGCCCGGGGCCATGGCACCTGCGCCCACGACCTCCGGCGGGTCACCAGCCGCATCCGCCAAGGCCTGTCCGAGGTCGACGCCCTGCGGGAATGGGCCGCGGTGGCCCGGGTCGAAGCCCTCGACCGCCTCGTCCCCGTCCTCGCCCTCAACCGGGAGGCGGGCGACCTCGGCCGCCTCATCTCGGAGGAGGCCCGCGCCATCCGCCGGGACGTGCAGCGGGAGCTGGTCGAGACCATGGAGCGGCGGGGCCAGCAGGTATGGATCCCCGTCACCGTGGCCACCCTCGTGCCCGGCGTCATCTTCCTGTCCATCCCCTTCATCGAGGCGCTCAGCCTCTTCTCCGGCTCGTAGAAAAGGAGCGACGATGAACGACCTACTCCTGCACGCCTTCGTGTGGCAGCGGACCGCAAGGGACGCCGTGGCCCACCGTCTGGCCCGGGACGAGCGCGGCGAGGGCGTCATCTCGGCGGCCATCGCGGTGCTGGTCATGGCCTTCCTCGGCGTCCTCATGTGGCAGCTGTTCAAGGGGACGCTCACCAAGTCCAACGACAACGTCAACACCCAGATCGACCAGATCAAATAGCCATGCGGGCCGGCGACGAACGTGGGGCCGGCGTGATCGGCACCATGCTCGGGGCCAGCGTCTTCCTGCTCCTGCTGCTGTTCGCCGTCCAGGTGCTGGTGGGGCTGTACACCCGCTCGGTGCTCACCGCCGCCGCCTATGACGCGGCCAAGGCGGTGGCGGGGGCCGACGCCGGGGCGGGGGGCTCGCTTGCGTCGCTGGCCGACGCCGAGGCCAACGCCCAGTCCCAGCTGGGCGAATGGGGCCGGAAGGTCTCCTTCGACTGGGACACCTGCGGGGACGTGGTGCGCCTCACGGCCCGGGGCCCCCGGCCGCTGTTCCTGCCCGCCGCCCTCACCGGACCGGTGGGGCTGGGCGACGTGGTGCGCACCGTCACGGTGCGCAAGGAGCAGGTGATCGGGCCGGACGGCGCGCCGGTGCGCGCCGGGACCGGGAGCTGCTGACGGTGCCGGCGGGCGACGAGCGGGGCCAGGTGGGCGGCCTGGAGGGCCTGGTGTTCGGCGTGCTGGTGTTCGTCTTCGGCACCCTGCTGGTGGCCAACGCCTGGGGCGTCATCGACGCCAAGCTGGC
>JBOGHQ010000518.1:0-7849 GCA_050744785.1 Acidimicrobiales bacterium
GCCATGGCCAGCGTCGACGAGGCGCCGGCCAGGCCGCCACAGAAGAAGTAGTGGGCGATGTAGGGCTTCCACACCGGGGCCTTGAGGACGGGCCGGCCGTAATAGGAGCGGAGCTCGTGGGTGGCCGTCACCGCCGCCGCCCGCCCAGGAAGGCGGCCGCCACCGCGCCGGCCAGGGTGAGGGCGGCCGCCGCCGCCGAGCGCCACATGGCCGGCAGGTCGCGGGTGGTGACCACCGGGTCGGGCGGCAGCCCGTAGACCTCGGGCTCGTCCAGCAGGAGGAAGAAGGCGCCGAAGCCCCCCACGCCGTCGCCCTCGTCGGCGCCGTACAGGCGGGCGTCGTCGACGCCCGCCTCCCGAAGCCTCCCCAGCCGTCCGGCGGCCCGGGCCCGCAGCTCCTCCAGAGGGCCGAACTGGATCGACTCGGTGGGGCAGGCCTTGGCGCAGGCCGGCACCTGGCTCGAACGGAGCCGGTCGTAGCAGAGGGTGCACTTCCACACCCGCCCGTCGCCCTCCCGCCGGTCGATGACGCCGAAGGGGCAGGCCGGGACGCAGTAGCCGCACCCGTTGCAGACGTCGTCTTGGACCACGACCGTGCCGAACTCGGTCCGGAACAGCGCTCCGGTGGGGCACACGTCCAGGCAGGCCGCTCGGGTGCAGTGCTTGCAGACATCCGAGGACATCAACCAGCGGATGCCCCCGTGCTCCGGGCGGGCTTGCTCCACGAAGGCCACGTGCCGCCAGGTGTCGGCCCCGAGGGCGCCGGTGTTGTCGTACGACGTGGCCAGGAAACGCAGCTGTTGGTCGGGGACGCCGTTCCACTCCTTGCACGCCACCTCGCACGCCTTGCAGCCGATGCACACGCTGGTGTCGGTGAAGAAACCCATGCGGGCCGTCATGGGCCCGCCCGCCGGCCCGGCCGGATGTCGCAGGTGGCCGCCTTGACCTCCTGGATGTGGACGTTGGGGTCGAGGGCCAGCCCGAACAGGTCGTTGGCGGCGTCGCCGGTGGACAGCCCCTTCCACCCCCAGTGCCAGGGCAGCCCAACCTGGTGGACGGTGCGGCCCTGGACCTGCAGCGGGCGGATCCGGTCGGTCACCAGCACCCGGGCCTCCACCGCCGAGCGGGCGGTGCGGACGGTGGCCCAGTCGCCATGCGTCAGCCCCCGCTGGGCCGCCAGCGCCGGGCTGACCTCGCAGAACAGCTCGGGCTGGAGCGTGGACAGGCGGCTCAGGAAGCGGCTCATGCCGCCGGCGGTGTGGTGCTCGGTCAGGCGATAGCTGGTGAGGACGTAGGGATAGGCGTCCCGGGGGCGGTTGTCGGGGCTGAGCCGGTGGCGGTGCACCTGGCGCACGGGGTTGGTGCCCTGGCCGTAGAGCGGGTTCTCCACCGGCGACTCGTGGGGCTCGTAGTGGGTGGGCAGCGGCCCGTCCAGCAGGCCGGTCGGGGCGAACAGCCAGCCCCGGCCGTCCGACTGCATCACGAATGGCTCGTCGCCCCGCAGCGCGTCCTCGGCGGTGGCCCCTTCGGACGGCACGTCGTCGGGCCGCTTGTCCACCACGAAGTCGGGGACGTCGTGCCCCGTCCAGCGTCCCGCCCCTTCGTCCCACCACACGTAGCGCTTCCGCTCCGACCACGGCCGGCCGGCCGGGTCGGCCGAGGCCCGGTTGTAGAGGAGGCGGCGGTTGGCGGGCCAGGCCCAGCCCCACTCGGGCGCCACCCAGCTCTGCTCCGACCCCGGGCGGCGCCGGGCCGTCTGGTTGACCCCGCCGGCGAAGCACCCGCTGTAGATCCAGCAGCCGCAGGCGGTGGAGCCGTCCTCGGTGAGGGCGCGGGAGCCGTCGATGGCCCTGCCCTCGGCGTCGACGCCGTTGATCTCCCTGAGCACCGCCTCGGCGCCCGGCTCCTGGTGGGGCCCGTGGACGGGGTAGTCCCAGGTCAGGTCCAGCACCGGGCGGTCCCGGGGGTCGTTCGACCCGGCCAGCTTCTCCCGGATGATGCGGCCCAGGTGGAAGTAGAACCACAGCTCCGAGCGGCAGTCGCCCTCGGGCTCCAGCGCCTTGTGGTGCCACTGGAGCAAGCGCTGGGTGTTGGTGAAGGTGCCGTCCTTCTCAGTGTGGGCAGCGGCGGGGAGGAAGAAGACCTCGGTGCCGATGCCGGCCGTCGGCAGCTCCCCCGACGCCACCTCGGGGCCGTCCCGCCAGAACGTGGCCGTCTCCACCTCCACCAGGTCCCGCACCACCAGCCACTCCAGCTGGGCCATGGCGTGGCGGTGCAGCCGCCCGTTGGCCGACCCGACCGCCGGGTTCTCGCCGACGACGAAGAACCCCGGCACGTTGCCGCCGGCCATGTCCATGGTCGTCTGGTAGCTCGAGTGGTCCCCGGTGATGAAGGGCAGGTACCCGAAGCAGAAGTCGTTCTCGGGCTGGGCCGCCTCGCCCCACCACGCCTTCAGCAGGCTGACGGCATAGGCGCCGGCGTGGCCCCAGACGCCGGCCGGCGCGGTGGCCGCCTCGACGTAGGCCGCCAACGTGGGGTGCCGCGCCGCGTTGGGCATCGGGAGGTAGCCGGGGAGGAGGTTGTAGAGGGTCGGGATGTCGGTGGAGCCCTGGATGCTGGCGTGACCGCGCAGGGCCAGGATGCCGCCGCCGGGCCGGCCCACGTTGCCCAGCAGCAGCTGGACGATCGCCGCCGCCCGCACCATCTGGGCCCCCACGCTGTGCTGGGTCCAGCCCACGGCGTAGCAGATCGCCGACGTGCGCTCCCGGCCGGAGTTGTCGCACAGCGCCTCGGCCACCGCGAGGAACTGCTCCCTGGGGACCCGCACACCTGCTCCACCAGCTCCGGGGTGTAGCGGGCGAAGTGGCGCTTGAGGACCTGGAACACGCAGCGGGGGTGTTCGAGGCTGGGGTCCCGCTCGGCCTCGCCGGGGCCCAGCCGGGCGCCGTGGCCGTGGACCTCGCCCTTGGGCTGCACCTCCCGGTGAGCAGGCGACGGGGCGGCTGGTGCGCCGGCGTACTGCCAGGCCGCGGTGTCGTAGGCGGACGTGTCCGGGTCCCACCCCGAGAAGAAGCCGTCCATGTCCTCGGTGTCCCGAAAGCGCTCGTCCACGATGGTGGACGCGTTGGTGTAGGCCACCACGTACTCTCGGAACTCCCGTCCCGTCGTGATGATGTGGTTGATGAGGCCGCCGAGGAAGGCGATGTCGCTCCCGGCCCGGAGGGCCACGAAGGTGTCAGCCAGGGCGCTGGTGCGGGTGAACCGTGGGTCGACGTGGATCACCCGCGCCCCCCGGGCCTTGGCCTCCATCACCCACTGGAACCCGACGGGGTGGCACTCGGCCATGTTCGAGCCCATGATCAGGATGCAGTCGGAGTTGGCCAGGTCCTGCTGGAACTCGGTGGCCCCGCCCCTCCCGAACGATGTCCCCAGACCGGGGACGGTGGCGGAGTGTCATATGCGTGCCTGGTTTTCCACCTGGACGGCGCCGAGGGCGGTGTACAGCTTCTTCATGAGGTAGTTCTCCTCGTTGTCGAGGGTGGCTCCTCCAAGGCTGGCGATGCCCAGGGTGCGCCGGTTGGGCCCGTCCCAGGTGGCGGCCCGGGTGGCGATGACCCGGTCGGCGATCATGTCCATGGCCCGCTCCAGGGACAGCTCCTCCCAGTCCGGGCCGTGCGGGCGGCGGTACTTGACCCGGTACTCCCGGCTCGGGCCGGTGACCAGCTGGGTGGTGGCCGATCCCTTGGGGCAGAGCCGCCCGCGCGACACGGGGCTGTCAGGGTCGCCCTCCACGTGGATCACCTTCTCGTCCTTGACGTACACCCGCTGGCCGCAGCCCACCGCGCAGTACGGGCAGATGGAGGCAACGGTGCGGTCGGCCGTGACCGTGCGGGCCACCAGGCCGGCCGACTTGGCCGAGCGGGCCGATGCACCGAGGCCCAGGCGGTCCTCGCCGGCCAGCTGGCGGACCACCGGCCACGACCACAGCTTCTGGCCCAGGCTGCTCACGTGTGGCCGCTTCGGACGCTCACGCCGAGGTCGTCAGCGCCGGCCTGCTCGTCCATGCGCCGGCGGAGGCTGAGCGGGCGCATGTCGGTCCACACCTTTCGGATATGGGCCTGGACCTCCTCCTGGGTGCCCGATGTGCCCTCGGCCCGCCAGCCGTCCGGCGCCCGCAGGTGGGCGGGCCAGATCGAGTACTGCTCCTCGTGGTTGACGACCACCTTGTAGATCGTGGCGTCTGTGTTCTCGCCGCCCATGTGGCCTCCTCGCGTGCGAGCGGGCCGACATCTTGGCCCACGGGCGGAGTGGGTGAGGCAAGGAACGTGCGACCCGGGCCTGTGGCCCTTGGCTACGGCGGGCCCTTCGCCACGGTCGTGGTCGTCGTCGTGCTCGTCGTCGTGGACGAGGAGGTGGACGACGTCGTCGTCGTGCTGCTGGAGGTGGTGGTGGCCGGCACGGTCGTAGTGGTCGTGTTGGGGTTCGCGCGCGTGGTCGTCGTGGTGGTGGAGACGACGCTGGGCGGCAGGGCCGGCGCCGGCTGGAGCGCCAGTGGCACCGTCGTCGACGACGAGGTGCTGGTGGATGACGGGGGCGAGGTGGTTGACGAGGCTGTGGCCACGGCGGGTGGCGCGTCCTGGTTCAGGCGTTTGAGGCCGAGGCTGCCGGGCGTGGCGGTGAAGATGTTCTGCCGGGGCAGGGCCCGCACCGCCTGGCGCATGGTGGCGGCCCAGATGGTCGCCGGGAATGAGCCGCCGGTCACCTGGCGGCCATGGACGTCCTTCATGGGCACGATGCGGTCGGGGTGGCCGACCCAGACGGCGGTGGCCAGCTGGGGAACGAAGCCCACGAACCAGGCGTCGCCGTACTCCTGGGTAGTGCCCGTCTTGCCCGCCACCGGCCGGCCGATGGCAGCCCCGCTCCCGGTGCCCCCACGCACCACGCGCTGCAGGGCGGCGTTGAGCACGCCGGCCTCCTCGGGTGCCACGACCTGCTCCGTCCTCGGCTGGCGCTCGAACACCACATTGCCGTCCCGGTCCAGGATCTCGGTGATGGCGTAGGGCTCGGCGTACACCCCCTTGGCGGCGAAGGTGGCGAAGGCGGCGGCCTGCTCCAGTGGCGTCACGCCCTTGCGCAGCCCACCCAGGGCGATGGCAGCTCGGGACCCCACGGTGTCGTCGACGTCGGCCACCCCCAGCAGCTCGGACATCCGGGTCACCTCGGGGGGGCCCACCTCCAGGATCAGCTGGGCGAACACGGTGTTCACGGACTGGGCCATGGCCGAGTCCAGGTCGATGCGGCCTCCACCCTTGCCCTCGTAGTTGTCGACGGCGTACCGCTCGCCCCGGTATTCCAGCTCCATGGGCGATCGGGAGTCGAAGGTGGACCGGGGATCGATGCCCTTGCGGATGGCGGTCAGGTACACGTAGGGCTTGAAGGACGAGCCCGGCTGGCGCCGGCCCTGGCTGGCCAGGTCGAACTGCTGCTCCTGGAAGTTGCGCCCGCCCACGAGGACGCGGATGGCGCCGTCGCCGGGCACCACGCCGACCACCGCCGCCTCGGGGTCAGTTGGGTCGGGGAGCGACGACAGGATGGCGGCGCTGGCGGCCTGGGTGGCAGCTGGGTCGAGGGTGGTCTTGATGGTGTACCCGCCGGTGTAGAGCTGGGACCGGCGTGTGTCTGCCGTACCGCCCAGCTCCTCGAGGGCGGCCGCCTCCCGCTTCACGTACTCCACGAAGTACGGCGCCGAACCGGCCTGGGCCGAGGTGGGGGGCGCCACCTCCAGGGGTGCGGCCAGGGCCTGCTGTAGTTGGTCCTGCGGGAGCCAGCCGTGCCGGGCCATGTTGCGCAGCACCTGGGCGCGCCGGGCCCGGACCCGGTCGGGCTTCTCCCGGGGGTCGAGCGCCTCGGGCGCGCGGATCTTGCCGGCCAGGGTGGCGGCCTGGGCCGGGCTGAGCTGCTCGGGCGAGGTTGCGAAGTAGGACTGGGCCGCGGCGGTCAGCCCGTAGGCGCCGTCGCCGAAGTACACCTGGTTCAGATAGCGCTCGAGCAACTCGTCCTTCGAGTACTCCTTCTCCAGCCGGACGGCGTACTGGACCTCGTTGAGCTTGCGGAGGAAGGTCCGCTCCGAGGACGTGTAGTTGATCTTGGCGAGCTGCTGGGTGATGGTGCTGCCGCCCTGCGTGTTGCCCTGAGCGGTGCGGAGCAGGGCGCGGAACACCGCCGAGGGGTCCACCCCACCGTGGTCGTAGAAGTTGGCATCCTCGGCGGCCAGCACGGAGCGGGTGACATGCGGGGGCAGGGAAGCCAGCTCCACCGGGTCCCGCCGCTGGGCGCCGTCCAGCTCGGCCAGCACCGAGCCGTCCGCAGTCAGGACCCTGCTGCCGGCGGCCAGGTCGTCGAAGTCCTCGATGCCGGGAGCCAGCGGGGCGAGCACGAAGAGGATGACCCTGCTGGACACCACGGCGGCGGCCCGCCGCAGCGGGGGCAGGATGCCGATGACGGCGAGGGCCACGACCGTGGCCAGCGCGATGCGACCCCACGGGAGGTGGCGCAGCCGCCCGAGCCGTCCCGGCGCGCCGGCACCAACCGGGGCCCCCCTCCGGCTCCTGCTGGGACCCCGCGCGGGGCTGGCCGACCTGCTCGACACCTCGGCTTCTCTGTGCCACCGGCTGGCCCCCGCCAAACCTTCCACCCACCGGCGGCTGCCGGGATGGTGGTCACGTGTTCGTCCAAGCCGCCTCGCAGCCCTGTGACCTGGAGAGCGATGACCCGCCCACCAAGGACGCCTGCCCCCAGACGTCGTACCAGACGTTCGGGCTTCTTTTCCCGTCCACCCACACTGAATGTCGGCAGACGGGAAGAGAAAGGCCGTCGCGACGAGGTCGGCCCGGACCTGCGGTTCCTGGTGGTCGGGACCGGCGTCGATCCGGTGACCTCGCGCTTTTCAGGCGCGCGCTCTACCAACTGAGCTACCCGACCGCGGTCCTGACGGGATTTGAACCCGCGACCTCCGGCTTGACAGGCCGGCGTGCACTCCAAACTGCACCACAGGACCTTGGGACCTGCTGTCGCCCAAGGCGTCTCCGAACCGGATCACCTTAGCGGAGCCGCCCGGTCACCGACCGCGGGCTTGGGCCGGCGTCGTGGGGGGAACGGAACCGCCCGTGGAAGCGAGGACCTCGTTCCGGGCCGACGTGCACAACGCCGCTTCCGCGCGCCGGTTCGTGGCTGACGTCCTCACCCAGCGCGGGTTCTCCAACCGCGGCATCGAGAACGCCGTCCTCGTCACCAGCGAGGCGGTCACCAACGCCATCATCCACGCGGGTACGGCCGTGGGCGTGGTGGTCGTGGGCGACGCCCTCATGGCCCGCATCGAGGTGCACGACGGCGTGGCCACGCCGCCCGCACCCGTCGACGTGGACCCGGAGGCCGCCTTCGGCCGCGGCCTGCGGGTCATCGAGGCGGTGGCCGAGGCGTGGGGCGTCGAACCGACGGCGCACGACGGCAAGTGCGTGTGGTTCGAGCTGAGGTCCTGAGGCCCCCGGACCGCCGGGCGACGTCAGTCGCCCTTCGCCCCCGGTACCGTCAGTCGCCCTTCGCCCCCGGTACCGACATGGCCTTCTCATCGCCCTGCGCCCCGTCCGGCGCCGAGCGGCCGTTCGTGTCCGTCCGGTTCCACACCGATCGCTGGGGGAACGGGATCTCGATGCCGCTCTCGTCGAACGCCGCCTTGATGCGGGCCCGCAGGTGGCGGGCGACCTCGAACTGCTTGGACGGCAACGTCTTGACCACGACCCGGATGGTGATGCCGTCGGCGCCCAGGTTCTCCACGCCCCACACCTCGGGCT
>JBOGHQ010000519.1:0-5515 GCA_050744785.1 Acidimicrobiales bacterium
CAGCACGGCGTCTCCGGGGCGGGCGGCGGCGGCCGCCGCCTCCACGGCCCGGCCCATCGACGGGGCCACGGTGACCGGCACGGCGGTCCCGGCGAAGGCGGCCTCCACCTCGGGGGCGGCCTCGCCGATGGCCACCACTCCGCGCAGCCGGGCCGCCTCCCCCGCCAGCGGCCGCAGGTCCAGGCCCTTGTTGCGCCCACCGGCGATCAGTACCACCGACTCGAAGCCCTGCAGGGCGGCCAGCACCGAGGCGGGGGTGGTGGCCTTGGAGTCGTCGTAGTACCGCACCCCACCAGATTCCCCCACCAGCTGCACGCGATGGGGGAGGCCGCCGAAGCCCACTACCGCGGCCCGGCCGGCGGCCGGGGTGGCGCCCGCCTCGACGGCGGCGGCCAGGGCGGCCAGGGTGTTGGCCAGGTCGTGGGGCAGGGACCGGGCCAGGTCGGCGACGGCCACCACGCTGCCGCCCGGGCCGCGCAGCATCCCGCCCGCCACCGACCAGTCGCCCGTCGCCAGCCCGAAGGTGACCACCCGGCCCGGCGCACCGGTGGCGGCGGCCATGACGGCGGGGTCCTCGGCGTTGACGACGGCCACGTCGCCCCGCCCCTGGTTGGCCCAGATGCGGGCCTTGGCGGCGGCGTAGTCCTCCATGGTGGGGTGCCAGTCCATGTGGTCCTGGGCCAGGTTGAGCCACACCGCGACCTCGGGGCGGAACTGCTCGGTGTAGGCGAGCTGGAACGACGACACCTCGGCCACCAGCACCTCGGCGTCGCCCTCGACGGCGGTGACCAGTGGCAGGCCGATGTTGCCGGCCGGCACCGCCCGGGTGCCCGACGCCACCAGCATGGCCGCGATCAGGGTGGCCACGGTGGTCTTGCCGTTGGTGCCGGTGACGGCCACCACCCGGCGGTCCCCCCTTGCCCGCCAGGCCAGCTCGACCTCGCTCCACACCGGGACACCGGCGCCGGAGGCGGCGGCGTGGACGGGGTGGCGGGGGCCGACACCGGGGCTGGGCACCACCAGGTCGGCGCCGGCTACGTCCTCGAGGCTGCCCCGCCGGGCGCCCAGGGCCTCCGTCTCGCCCGCGGTGGCGGCGGTGGGCGCGTCCTCCACCACCACCACGTCCCAGCCCCGCCCGGCCAGGTGGGTGCAGACGGCCCGCCCCGTGACCCCGAGCCCCACCACCACGGCCCGGCCGGTCAATCGGCCACCCCGAGGGACACGAAGTCGGCGTAGAAGAGGCCGAGGGCCAGGGCGGTGCAGAGCCCGGACAGGATCCAGAAGCGCACGATCACCGTCACCTCCGGCCAGCCGGCCAGCTCGAAGTGGTGGTGGATGGGCGCCATGCGGAACGTCCGGCGGTGGAACAGCTGGAAGGTGCCCACCTGGATGATCACCGACAGCGTCTCCAGCACGTAGAGGCCGCCCACCACGGGCAGCAGCAGGTGAAGGTTCATCACCAGCGAGAAGGCGGCCAGCCCGGCGCCGATGGCCAGCGAGCCGGTATCGCCCATGAAGATGCGGGCCGGCGCCGCGTTCCACCAGAGGAAGCCGGCGCAGGCGCCGGTGAGGGCGATGGCCAGCACGGCCAGGTCCAGGGCCTGGGGCACCTGGTAGACGTCGAAGTGGCGGAACTGCCAGAACCCGATGATGGCGAAGGCGGAGAAGGCGAAGGTGGCCGAGCCGGCGGCCAGGCCGTCCAGCCCGTCGGTGAGGTTGACGGCGTTGGACGTGCCGATGATGAGCAGCACCGCCCACACCACCCACAGGGCGGGGCCCAGGTCCAGCCCCACCGAGTCCCACCGGGTGAACGACAGGTCCGTCTTCACGTCGGCAACGTTGCGGGCCAGCACCGCGAACGACACCGCCACGACGAGCTGGCCGGCGATCTTGGCCCGCTTGTTGAGGCCCAGGCTGCGCTGCCGGCGCACCTTGATCCAGTCGTCCGCCAGCCCCACCAGGCCGGCCCCTGCCAGGGCGAAGGCCACCAGGAGGCCACCGCGCGTGAAGATGTTCACGCCCCGGATGTGGCCGGCCAGGTAGCCGCCCAGGGCGCCGGCCACGATCATCACGCCGCCCATGGTGGGCGTACCCGCCTTGGTGACGTGGCCCTGGGGCCCGTCCTCGCGGATCTGCTGGCCGATGCCGCGGGCGTGCAGCCAGCCGATGAGGACCGGCGTGCCGATGAGGGAGAGGAGCATGGCCACGCCGCCGGCCACCAGGAGGTCGATCACGCCGGTGCCCCCGAGTCGGGCCGGGCGCCGGCCGCGGCGGCTACGGCCGCCCTCGCCTCGTCGCGGTCGTCGAAGGGCTCGGTCCGGTCCCCCGCCGTCTGCCCTGTCTCGTGGCCCTTGCCGGCTACCACCACCACGTCGCCGGGGCCGGCCTCGGCCACCGCCGCGGCGATGGCCGCCCGGCGGTCCGGCTCCACCACCAGGTGGCGGGCGGTGGCCGCCCCGGCCCGGACCTCGTCGAGGATGCGGGACGGGTCCTCGCGGCGGGGGTTGTCGGACGTCAGCACCACCATGTCGGCCAGGCGGGCGGCCGCCTCGCCCATCAGGGGCCGCTTGGCCCGGTCCCGGTCGCCGCCACAGCCGAACACCACCAGGACCCGGCCCGCCTCGCCGGCCTCGGCCCGCGCCGCCAGCAACAGCTCCTCCAGGGCGGCCGGCGTGTGGGCGTAGTCGACCACCAACGAGAAGGGCTGGCCGGCGTCGATGCGCTCGAAGCGGCCGGGGACGCCCAGGAACGACGACAGGCCGGCGGCCACCGCGTCGGCCGGCACGCCGAGCGCCGTCGCCATGGTGGCGGCGCAGACGGCGTTGGCCACGTTGAACCGGCCGCCGAGGGACAGCGTCACGGACCGGCCCTCCCACCGGAAACGGGCGCCGAAGGGGCCGGTCTCCACCTCCCCGACGCCGGCCAGCGAGTACGGCACCACCTGGAGGGGGCCGGCCCGTTCGATGAGGCGGCGCCCCCAGCGGTCGTCGGCGTTGATCACCGCCAACTCGGCCCGGTCGGCGTCGAACAGCGAGGCCTTGGCCGCGAAGTACGAC
The DNA here is from genome assembly GCA_050744785.1 of Acidimicrobiales bacterium. GTDB lineage: Bacteria > Actinomycetota > Acidimicrobiia > Acidimicrobiales > JBOGHQ01. The sequence goes on from JBOGHQ010000519.1 coordinate 3,057, forward strand.
TCCATGTCGCCATGGGTGTTGAGGTGCTCGGGGCTCAGGTTGGTGAAGGCCACCACCGCGAAGTTCACGGCGTCCACCCGGTGCTGGACCAGCGCGTCGGAGGAGACCTCGAGGGCCACGGCCCGGGCCCCGCCGGCCACGTGGCCGGCCAGGGCGGCCTGGAGGTCGGGCGCCTCGGGCGTGGTGCGGGGCCCGTCCAGCGTCCCGATGACGCCGGCCGTCCAGCCGTAGGCCTCCAGCACGGCCCGCAGCAGGTGGGTGACGGTGGTCTTGCCGTTGGTGCCCGTGACCCCCGCCACCAGGAGGGAGCGGGAGGGATGGCCGTGGAAGGCGGCCGCCGCCGGGGCCATCGCCTCCCTGGTGCTGGCCACCCGGGCCTGGACGATCTGGTCGGGGACGTCGACGAGGCGCTCGCACAGCAAGGCGGTGGCACCGGCCGCCACCGCCGCGCCAGCGTGGTCGTGGCCGTCGCTGACCGCACCCGGCACGCAGCAGAACAGGGCGCCCGGCTGGACCCGGCGGGAGTCGTAGGTGACGGCCTCGACGACCACCGATGACGGGTCGCCGCGCCGCTCCAGCACCGGGACGTGGCCCAGCAGTCGGTCGAGCCGCATGGAGCGCCTGAGTCCTTACGGGGAAGGCGGGGGGGACGGGGGCAGCGTAGTGGTGGGCACCGAGATGCCTCCGCCGTCCTGTTCGGCCTGGCCGGCCGTCTCCGGCGACACCTGGGGCACCGCGGCCGCCACCGCCGGGCGGGCATCGGGGGGTGGGGGCGGCACCGAGAGCTGGCGCAGGGCGTAGCGGGCCACCTGCGAGAACACCGGCGCCGCCACCAGGCCGCCGTAGATCGGCGTGGGCTCGTCGAGCACCACGATGATCGTCAGCTCGGGCCGCTCGGCCGGCACGAAGCCGGCGAAGCTGGCCACGTAGGCCCCCGCCTCGTACCCGCGGCGACCCTTCAGGGGCTTGCGGGCCGTGCCCGTCTTGCCGGCCACCGTGTAGCCGTCCACCGCCGCCTGCGTGCCGGTGCCCACCCGCACCACCTCGCTCAGCATGGCCGTCACCTGCTGGGCGGTCCGGGCCGACACCACCGGGCGCCGCTGCGACGCGGGCGTGGCGTGGCGCTCGCCCTCGGTGTCCACCGTGGCCTTCACCAGCTTGGGTGCCACCCACGTACCGCCGTTGGCGACGGCGTTGTAGGCCCCCAGCATCTGCATGGCCGTCACGGCCAGACCCTGGCCGATGGGCACCGTGCCGATGGACGTCCCCGACCACTTTTTCGGATCGAGGAGGATGCCGCCGGACTCGCCCGGGAAGTCCAGGCCCGTCGTGCGCCCGAAGCCGTAGGCCCGCAGGTAGTGGTCGATGCGGTTCTTGCCGACCTGCTGGCCGATCATGATCGAGCCCACGTTGGACGAGTTGGCCATGATGTCGGTCACCGACCACCGGACCGGCGGGTGGGGGTCGTGCTCGGAGAACACATGGTCGGCCACCTTGATGTTGCCGGGCACCTGGAGCACGTCGTCGGGCTGGACGATGCCCTCCTCCAGGGCGGCCGAGATGGTGATGACCTTGTTGACCGAGCCGGGCTCGAACACGTCGGTGACGGCCGCGTTGCGGCTGGACTGCCGGGGCGGCGCCCCGTCGCTGCCGGCCTCGAGGTTGGCCAGGGCCAGCACCTCGCCGGTGCGGGTCTGCATGACGATGGCCGTGCCCGCCTTGGAGTTGGACGACACGATGCGCGCCGCCAGCGCCCGCTCCGTCTCGTACTGGATGGCGCGGTCGATGGTGAGCACGAGGTCGTCGCCCCGGACAGAGGGCTGGAAGCGGCGCACGCCGCCGGGGATGTCGGTGCCGCGCGCGTCGCGCTCCACGATCATCTGGCCGGGCCGCCCTGCCAGCCGGCGCTCGTGCTGGCGCTCGAGGCCGGACAGGCCGTTGTTGTCCGTGCCCACCCGCCCGATGATGGGCAGGGCCAGGTTGCCGGCGGGGAGGAACCGCTCCGGCTCCTCGATCAGGTCCAGGCCGGGGATGGCCAGCGCCTTCACCTTGGCGGCCACCTCGTCGTCCACCTTGCGGGCCAGGTACACGAAGCTGTTGTCCCGGGTGAGGCGGCCCTGAAGCTCGGCGCCGTCCATCCCGAGCACGGGGGCCAGGGCGGTGGCGGCCCCCAACGGGTCGGTCACCAGCCGGGGGTCGGCGATGACGGTGGACTGCTGCACGGTGAGGGCCAGCTCCCGCCCGTTGCGGTCGAAGATGGAGCCGCGGTCGGCAGGGAGGTCCACCGACCGGACCCGCTGGGTCTCCCCGAAGGCGGAGTAGCGCTCCGACTCCAGCCCCTGGACCTGCACCACCCGGGCGGCCAGCACCAGGAAGGCGAAGACCATCGCCATCGACGTCACCGCCAGGCGGCGGGACGGGTTGTGCCGTCGGGTGCGCCGGGCGGCTCGGGCCGGGGC
>JBOGHQ010000520.1:0-1834 GCA_050744785.1 Acidimicrobiales bacterium
TGGTGGGGCGGGACGGCGCCGGCCGGTTCGCCCTCGGCCCCCGCCTCGTGCGGCGCTCGCTGGAGGAGGCGGCCCGTCCCGCCCTGGCCACGCTGCGGGACGCCACCGGGGAGAGCGCCCAGCTCTACGTGCCCCGCAACGGGGCCCGGCTGTGCGTGGTGTCGCTGGAGTCGCCCCACAGCCTGCGCACCATCGTGCCGGCCGGCGCCGTCCTGCCCCTCGACCAGGGGTCGGCCGGGAAGGTCCTCCGGGCCGAGCCCGGCGTGCTGCGCCGCGGTTGGGCCCAGAGCGTGGAGGAGCGGGAGGCGGGGGTGGCGTCGGTGAGCGCGCCGGTGCGCCACGAGGGAGCGGTCCGGGCCGCGGTGTCGGTCTCGGGGCCGGTCGAGCGCACCTCCCGGTCGCCCGGCCGGCGCTACGCCACCGCCGTCACCGCCGCTGCCCGCCAGGTGGAGGCGGCCATGGGCTGGGGTTGAGCGCTCCCGCGCCGTGCCTCAGGTGGCCACCGAGTGGGGCATGTCCTCGCCCGGCGGCTCGGGAACCTCGAAGCCGGCCTCCATGGCCACGGCCGTGCAGGCCTCGATCAGGGCGGGCACGAAGCGGGCCGGATCGGTGACGCAGGCGCCGTGGTCGCCCTCCACCTCCACCACCGCCGTGTCGGGGATGGCGACGGCCAGGCGGCGCTGGCGCTCGGCGCTGACCACCTGGTCGAGGCTGGTGACCAGCACCGCGGTGGGCACGTCCACCTCGCCCAGCCAGCTGTCCGAGCGGAAGCGGCCGAGGGCCCAGCCCGCCTCCAGGACCGAGCGGTGGTCGTTGCGCTGCATCTCGGCCAGCCCCCAGTCGGCCAGGGCCGCACCCTGCAGTCGCCGCCGCACCAGGCTGTCGGCCACGCTGCGCCGGACGGGCAGGGGCGTGATCCGCGACGCAACGGACAGGCCCAGCAGGGCCGAGAAGTACACCCTCGACCGCATGGTGGTGCCCCCGAAGCTGGACGCCGTGGCGCAGAGCACCATGCCGGCCACCGTATGGGGGTGACGTCGCCACAGCAGCTGGGCCACCGGCCCGCCCATGGAGTAGCCCACCGGGATGACGCAGTCGAGGCCTAGCTCGTCGACGAGGGCGGCGGCGTCGTCGGCGCAGTCCTCCAGGCGGAAGGGGCGCCAGGACCGGATGCCCTGCCCATGGCCCCGGTGGTCCATGGCGACGACCCGGAAGCGCCGCCCCAGCGCGCCATAGGCGGCGAACCAGTTGAGGTCGGCCGTCACCGTCCAGCCGTGGAGGAGCAGGAGGGTGGGGGCGCCGGGCGGGCCGCCGCTGTCCCGCACGAAGGTCTGACCCCGCCCTGGGAGGAGCACCGGCCGTCCGGCCGGCAGGGGGACCGGCGGGGCGGCAGACATTTCCTTCGAGAGTAGGGGACGATGGGACATGGTCCGGACGACCGCCGCCTCCCGGCGGCTGCTGCTCGCCGTTGCCCTCGTCCTGGCGCTGGCCGCCTGCAACGAGGAGTCGGGCGACGACCGCTCGCCCGCCTCCCCGGCGGCTGGCGCGGCGGGCGACCTGGCCGAGCTGCCGGTGCCCCGTACCGAGGTCAGCGGGGCGGCGTGGGAAGGCGGCCTGGTGGTGGCTGGTGGCCTCACCCCCGACGGGGCCGCCAGCGCCCTCGTGCACAGCTTCGACCCCGACCGGAACCGGTGGGCCGAGGCGCCGGCGCTGCCGGTGCCGCTGCACCATGCCGGCATGGCGGTGGCGGGCGAGCGCGTGTACGTGGCGGGTGGCTTCACCAACGGCCCCGGCCAGCCGTGGCAGGCCCGGGCCGAGGTGTACAGCCTGGGCC